>CAIUEN010000363.1 GCA_903898185.1 uncultured Verrucomicrobiales bacterium | reverse complement strand
TCGGGCTCATGACTAAAGTGTTGCTACCGAGGATGAAAGATGCTGACACAGACGCCAAGTCGCTTGCGATTGGGTTGTTGACCGAAATGGAACAGTGCGGTTTCTGTATTCTGGACGCCGTTTCGATGGAGCTCTTTATAATGCCTCAAATGTTCGATGAAGCCGCTTCCAAAATACGAGGCGGTCTGATTTCGAACAATGAATCAGATGCGAAGGAAGCGATGGCCGGCCTATTCTTGTGGTTGATACACGCAGAGAAGAGACGGATCGCTACCCCACCAGACGATTTGCTGGCAGCCTTGGTCAACAAAATAAAGACGCGAACTGAGCCAGCATTAATTAATGCTCTTGCACAGGTCAGCGTGATTTTGCGCGAATTAGCGGTAGTTCTGAACGACGAACACATTGCTGAACTTGTCATCGGCTTAGATTACTTGTTAACCGAGTCGAAGTTCGCGGAGCCGTTTGTTACGGAGGAGCAGGATGCTAGGAGATCGATTCCCAACGCCAAAGTCCCTATATTTAGAAAATACGCCAACTCTCTCGCGTTTCAGATTTACTCCAGGTGTGTACATGAAAAGAAACCTATACCGGCGACGATCCTGAAATGGAAAGAAGTCGGAGAATCCGATGTGTTACCGGAAGTTCGATTCGAGTGGGAATCTGTGACTTATCTCATTCCATGAGCATCAAAGACGCCCTTAGAAATCTAGATACGCCGATTCAATCGTTCGAAGAGGACCTCCTTCAACGTCGCGGCTTCGTCGAGAGCCTTTGCAGAATATTCGAGGTTGCATCACCCGACGAGAGCACGGTCTTCGCCCTCTATGGTGAATGGGGATCAGGCAAAACCTCGGTCAAAAACCTCCTGATAAAGGAACTGGGAAGTCGCGGCGACAAATCGCCGCTTCCAATTGAATTCAATCCGTGGGCATTCAGTGGGCAAGATCAGGTTCTGGAGGCGTTTTTCAGCGAGATTGGCAAAGCGATTAGCCGTGAACCGAAAGGCAAGGAAGTGGCGGAGGGATTCAAGAAGCTCGGAGCGTATTTGAGCTTCGGAGCAAAGACCGCGAAAACGATTCACGTCGGTTTGGATTTATTTGGAATTCCTGGAGCCAAGATCGCCGGCATGGTGGGAGAAACCCTGGAGCGCGGATGCAAAGACACCAAAGAGTACGGGGAACAGCTCGAAAATATCGGGAAGGCATCGCTTGTGGAGATTCAGCAATCTCTGAAAGGTGGACTTGCCAAACTCGAACGCCCATTTCTCGTAATTCTCGACGATTTGGACCGGTTAACGCCCGACCAACTGCTGCTTGTATTTCAAATTGTCAAGCTGAACGCCTCGCTGCCCAATGTGAATTTTCTGCTTCTAATGGACCGGAAAACTGCAGAGGAGCGACTGACAGAGAAAAAGCTCGGGGCTGAATTCATCGAAAAGATCGTGCAGTTTGAACTCAACTTACCTCACGTTTCTGAGCGGGAGCTGAAAGCCATTCTTCGGGACGGCTTCAAATGTGTCATGGGCAAATTTGCGGACCAGATCGAATGGGAGGCTTGGGAAGAGGCATGGCCAAACGGTTGTGAGAACCTTTTCACAACACTCAGGCGGATTAAACGCTTTCTCCACACCCTAAAGTTCCATGTCAGTCTCTTTGCCAACGAGGATGTCTTGGAAGTCGATCCTGTGGATTTGCTTCTCGCTGAGACCGTGAGAAAATTCGCGCCACAGGTTTATGAGGAAATGCCAAGGCTTTTGCGTTCGGTGATAGCACCCAATCAACTCGCACTGATTTTCGCTCTAAAGGAGAACCAGAATAGAAGAGACTTTTGGAAAACCGAACTCGACATCCTAAGGGATTTGATTCCAAAGGAAATTCAGTCGGAAATTCAAAGGATTATTGAATTGATGTTCCCACAAATTCAGAGCGCACAAGAGGCTGAGCAGAATAATGAGTGGATTCGCCGCGCTCGTATTTGCCATGAAATCTTTTTTGAGTCCTATTTTCGGCTGGCCATCCCCAGACAGCTACCAACCCAACAGGAAATAAAAACGCTTTTTGAACTCACTGGTGATCGGGTTCAGCTCCATACCGCCATGGTCGGCCTCTACGAAAAAGTTGATTTAGTCAGTCTTCTTGTCCGTATCCAATCTCATCATAACCGACTGAATGTCGAAACGCTCCCGAATTTGCTGGCGGAATTGTGGCTTCTGGACACGGTTGACACGAAGAAATTGGGCTTGGAAAACAAATGGGATGGACGCGAGGCTACCCAGGCTATTACGCGCTTTCTTTTGCGAAAGTTCACCACGAAAGAAACCCGATGTGACGTGGCTCTTAAGGCTTTTGCGGAATCCAACGCGATTTTCCCGCTCACTCGTTTTTGGGATTCCGAACGCCGGGAGGTAAGCCAGAACCCCAACTCGAATCAGACAGCCTTTGACAAAGAGGATTTGGAGAGGCTTCGGCCATCGATTTTGCAGTCGATCCAGAGGGCGTCCGAGAATGGCGAGCTGTTAGCCTCCCCACATCTGAAGTTTCTGCTCATGGTTTGGCAGAACCTTGAGTCCAAAGATCGAGTGTCCGAGTGGCTTGCAAATAAGGCTAAAGAACCGATCCAACTCGCTAAAGCGCTAGGCGCGTTTATTGAAAAAACAACCATCAACAGCCACCGTGAAACCAAATATGCATATTACCTCACTCGCAAGGAGTTGGAGCTGTTTTTTAGCCGTATCGAAGATTTGTTAGAGCCGTTACATCGCTTGGAGATTCAGAATTTGCCCCAGTGGGAGAAACTGGCGGTTGAGGAAACGTTGAAGCGGATCGATGAGAAGGCCCGGGGCATCGAGGAGGCAAATTATCTCGATCAAGTGTAGTCGAGATCGATGTGAAATTATTTCATAAAAAAGAGGGGTTGGACTGCCGTTGTCCAACCCAGGATGATAACAATGACGGGAATATTGAAAGAATAGCACCAATTAGGCAGGGTGAAAAATGATGGACTACCATGACATCAGACTCCTGTTGGAGTTGCCCGCCGTTCGACTGCTTCGCAGTCCGAACGCCGCGATGCTGTTGGCATTCCTTCAACGCGCTTTCAAAAGCCAACAGCGCCTTTCCATCCCGGAAGGGCAACTCCGCGAGCTGTTGCAGACCTTTTTGGATGAGTTGCGGGAGTCCGATCCTTCCGCCTTTCCTCAAACGACCTCCCAATACTTGGATGCCTGGTGCGACGAGACTCACGGATTCTTGAAGAAATACTACGTGGATGCGCAAACAGAGCCGGTATTTGAGCTCACGTCGGGTGCCGAGAAAGCGTTGCTTTGGCTGGAATCGCTGCGGGAATCGAAATTTGTGGGGACCGAATCCCGGTTGGAGTCCATTTTTGACGATCTGCACGAAATTCTGAATTATGCGTCGAGCGATCCAGATAAACGTATTGAGCAACTGACGGCTCAATCCGACGCCATTCGGGCCGAAATTGATCGCATACGCGTCACGGGCGCTGTCGACACATTTACGCCCGTCCAGATTCAAGAGCGCTTTGGTCGCGTCCTTGCGACCGCTCGTGAGTTGATGGGTGATTTCCGCCAGGTAGAAGAAAATTTCAAACGCATAGCTCAGGAGATCGCCGAACGTCATTCGCGTCCCGGGGTGACGAAAGGGGCAATCGTTGGCCACATGCTGGATTCCCATGATGCGCTTCGGCAGTCGGCGCAAGGCCAGAGTTTTTACGCCTTTTGGGAATTACTGTTATCGCCGGACAAACAGGCCGAATTTCACGAAGCAGTCGAACGTGCATACGATCTGGAGGCAATAGGCGACGATCTGCGAGGTGACCGGTTGCTGCGGCATCTTATTTCTCGGTTGTTGCGGGAAGGCGAAAAGGTGGTTCAATCCCACCAGCGGATGTCCACAAGCCTCCGCCGCGTCCTCGATACCATCAGCCTGCAAGAGCGGCGACAAATCCTTGAATTGATTCGCGATGTTCAGGCTGCAGCGTTAGCGACAAAAGACAACCCGCCGAGTCAGGAAGATTTTTTTGAAATTGAGCATTTTCCTTCCGTTTTCTCGGCCATGAGACGGGAACTGTGGCGGGCGAAGGATTCTGTGGTTTTAAAGGGAGGAATCGAATTGGCGGATGGATCAATAGACCTGAACGATTTACAGCGGTTTACGAATCTGCCGCAAATCCAATTGCGCAAGCTTCGTGAAAATGTCGCAACCTGCCTGAATGGCAATTACAGCGTCACCTTGGAACAAGTGCTGGATGCGTTCCCTCCAAGGCATGGAGTAATCGAAGTTTTGGGATATCTCATATTGGCGACCCAGGAAAGCCGCCATTTCATATCGGAGGAGACCCAAGTCATTGATCTACCGGGACCGCGCCGTGGCCGCTGGAACGTGCCGAGAGTCTTATTCAGCAAAGGATGAACACACCAGAAAGACAGTTCTCAGAAGCCTCGTTCGCAAAAGCTAAACTGCTTCAGGATGCCATTTATCGTGAAGACGCCGAGCTTTGGGAGGCCTTGCGTCAGCATCGTGACGAGATTCGCCACTATTTTCTCCAGATCGGCCAGGAGTTGGTCGTGGATGACGCCGAAGGCTTTGCTTTTTTGCGCCAATTTGAGATGGAAGGAGATGAGCGCATTCCCCGTCTTTCTCAGCGTCGCAAGCTTGGTTATGACGCGACGTTGCTATTGGTTTGTCTGCGGGAGGAATATTGCCGGTTCGATAGCTCTGCGGGTGATTCGACAAGGCTCGTCCGATCACGCCAGGAGGTGCACACGCTTGTCGCCTCATTTCTGCGCGAAACGAACAATCAAGTCAAAGATGTCAAGGCGGTTGATACCGCAATCCAGCGTCTTGTGGAACTGGGTTTTGTCCGCCAGAATTCATCAGGTGACCGTGACGACTTCGAGATCATGAGGATCGTCAAAGCCCGCATCACACCATCAGAACTTGAGGCCGTCCGCGACCGGCTCTTACACCATGGACAATCCGGAACTTAATCTTCTTTTGCCAAACGGGAGCAAACCGCTGCCTGGTTTCCGGCTTCGCCGGTTGGAGATGCTCAACTGGGGCACGTTCAATCAACGTGTTCACGTGCTCAGCCCGGATGGCGGATGGACACTATTGGTAGGAGAAAACGGCAGTGGAAAGTCCACGGCAGTTGATGCGCTCAGGACTTTGCTAGTACCGCCCCGTCTTCTTCATTATAACGACGCGTCTGGGGAACAAAGGCGTCGGGATCGGACGAGGAGAAGTTATATTCGCGGCGCATGGGCCAGCAGTAGCCAGGAAGAATCCAGTTCCGCTATCACCCAATATCTGCGTTCCGAAGGTGAGCAGTCCATTCTCTTGGCGGTCTTCGCCAATCAGAAAACGGGTTTGGAGGTCACTTTGGTTCAGATTTTGTGGGACTTGGGCGAGAAAATCGACGAGGTTTTCGCCGTCATCCGTGGCGACCGAAATATCCGGGAGCACCTCTCAAATCTTGGCACAACGCGAGAAATTCGCAAAACACTCCGGACACGCGGTTTTGAGGCATTCGAGAGTTTCACTGGATACTCGGAATCGTTTCGCCGTTTGCTTGCAATTCCCGGCGAGGGCGCTCTTGAAGTGTTCAACCAAGCCATTGGTGTGAAGGAAGTCACTGACGTTAACCAGTTTGTTCGCCGCCACATGCTGGAGCAATCAGACGCCCCTGAGTTCATTCGCGACACCCTGCAACCCCATTTCAAAACGTTGGATGAATGCCGCCAGGCAATTGAAAAAGCTAAGAAGCAGCTTTCCCAACTTGAGCCAATTGTTGGTTACCATGTGAAGATAGAAGAAGCTTTGCGTAAAAAAAGAGAACTTGAGGAGTTGCATCAGATCCTCGTAGGTTACTACGCTAAAAAACATCTCGCTCTTCGCTTGAAGGAAGCAGAGGAATTGGATGTCCAAGTTAAGAGCTTGGAACGGCAGGCCAATGACTTGGGGACCGCGCAAAAACAGGATTCAGAGCAAAAGGAAGCAATTCAAGCAGCACTAAACAGCGACTCCACCGGGCTGAGCATCAAGCGGCTTCAAATGGATCTGGAGTCCGCGCGTCAACGCAAGTCAGATAAAGAAAGTTTATATCGCGCACTCCAAGGCAGTTTAAAACTGCTTCAAAAACAAGTGCCCATTGAGACGGAAGACCAGTTTGCCAATCTTAGATCAAGGCTGATCTCGGACCGGGGCTTAATAGCGAGGAACCGGGAGGCAACCCACCAGAAAATGCTGGGATATCAAATTGAGCAACGGGACGCCCTGAAAGATCGAGGGCAACTCAAGGACGATTTGGACAGTCTTCGCCAGCATCGGGTGCTTATTCCTCGCGAGTTTGTAACAATTCGTGAGGCGCTTTGTTCAGGTACTGGCATCCCTCCTCTTGAGTTGCCGTTTGCCGGTGAGTTGATGGAAGTAAAACCCGAGTTTAGGGATTGGACTGGAGCCATTGAGCGTTTGATTCAGAGTTTTGGCATTTCCCTCGTTGTCCCGGAACGTCACTACATTGGCGTCACCCGATTTATTAATGAGCATCATCTTGGACTGCGATTTGTTTATCATCGCGTCTCCGAAACTCTGCCCCCACCGCCGACAAACGAAAGCAGCGAGATGCATCGAGTCTTTTCCCGACTGAACTATAGGACAGATCATCCACTTCATTGCTGGGTCGCGGCGGAAGCGAGGCGTATGTATCGGCATGTTTGTTGCGCAGACATCCAGCAACTTCAAAGAGAATCCTTTGGTCTGACTCGGGAAGGCCTTGTCCGAGACGGTGCCACCAGGCACATCAAGGATGATCGTCGGCAGGTCACAGACGCATCCAACTGGGTGCTTGGTTGGAGCACGGCAGAGAAGATCAACGCACTTGAACGGCTGATCGAGAATGCTGAAAAGCGCGCTCAACAAGCGGGTTTGAAGGTTAAACAGACAACAGAACAGGTTGCAAAACTCGAGAGTGAGCTTGGTGCTATCGATGCAATCATTGCGGTGAAGCTGTTCGCAAGCATCGATTTTCAAATAGAGCAGCCGATTATCGAAAGGCTGGTGCGCGACATCCAAGCGTTGGAATCCAGCTCAGACAAACGGAAAAAACTGAATGAGCAACTCAAAACGATCACGGAGGCGATAGAAAAGCGGCATCATCAAATCATACGGGTGGCAGGAGACGCAAGGTTGGCTGAAGATCAACAGAAAAGGAACCAAGAGGCTCGAAGTCTTCTTGAAAGCACCTTGGCTGAGCAGGCCCCAGTCATCTGGGAAAAATACGAAGATCGACTTATTCAAATTCAGGAACAGAAACTGTTGACGATATTCAATGTCGATGCCGTAGAAAAACAGGTCAACGATCATGTCCAGCGTGCCATCAATTCCCAAGGTGGTATCGCGAACACCGCTGAGCGCGCGATGCTTCCTTTGATGACCACTTTTTTGCAGGAACACAATGAGTACTCGACGGATCTTGCCGCTAAGGTCGAATTCGCGGCGGAGTTTGCTCTATTACGCGTTCGTCTGGAGAAAGAAGAGCTTCCCAAACACGAAAAACGATTCAAGGAATTCCTGAGCACCAACCTGATCGGCGACATGGCGATGTTTAACTCAAAACTCACTGAGCACGAGAAGGACATCCGAGATCGGATTGACAGGGTAAACGAATCGTTGAGGAAGATTCCCTTCACCGCGTCAACCTACGTCCAGATCGTTACAACTCCCACCCGAGCCAAAGAGATTGGAATCTTTCGCGCTGCGCTGCGCAACTGTTTTGCCGGGGCTTTGAACCCCAACGATGAGGATCGCACAAGGATCTTCGAGAACATTCGACAACTGCTGGCGCGGTTCGATAAGGAGCAAGACTGGACCCGTCAAGTCACGGATGCCCGGAACTGGGTCGAATTTGGCGTGAAAGAATTTGCCAACGCGGATAGCAAGGAAATGGACTACTATTCAGCATCCTCCGGGAAATCGGGCGGTCAAAAGGCCAAGTTGGCATTCACTATTCTTGCGTCGGCCATTACCGCCCAGTACGGCTTGGCTGGCATGGGGGATGAATCGAATTCCTTTCGTTTGGTGATCATTGATGAGGCTTTCGCCCGAACAGACGAGGAGAACTCAGAATTGGCGCTCAAGCTGTTTCAGAGACTTGGATTGCAGTTGGTCGTGGTTGGTCCCTTTGATGCAAAGGCTCGAATTGTGGAAGATTACGTGGACAGCTTTCACCTTTCAATAAACCCAGAACGAAATAACTCACGCCTAAAACGCGCGTCTCGTGCTGAATACGAGGCCCAGCGCGATGGGGCCGTTAGCACTACTCTCAATGCTCAACCCACATGACATACGCGAGCTCTGCCTGCGCAAATACCCGGACTTTCTGAATTCGCTAATAACGGGGGATACTGTCTTTCCTTTGGCAGTTCGTTTTGGCAAGCCCTCGCTCAGCAAGATGGATTTCGCCAGCCTCAACCAAGAAATTCAGGTTCTGGACGAATCGAGTTTGGGATATCGCATTGAGTGGCGCGAGATAAACAACCGACGATGGGGAAGACAGCGGATTCCAGAACGCGTGTGGATTGAAAACGAGGAAGACTTTCTTCAAGTTGCTGGAAAACATCGCGAGGTCCAATGCTTCAAGCAGAACGTCGCGTTAGCCAGAACGCAGTGTCCCAAGATAATCCCATGGATTTCAACCAGAGCCATCAAGGTTGTTGATCACGCTGCTGACTGGCCTGACTTACTGAATGTCTGCTGCTACTTCTTGGACCATCCCCAACCTTGTCTTTACATCCGCGAGTTGCCTGTTCCTGTTCATACAAAGTTCATTGAAAACCATGAAGGCATATTGGCAGAACTCCTGGGTTTCTTGCTTCCGCCAGAAAGCCAAACCAACGCACAACGATTCGAGGAACGATTTGGACTGCTCTTCGACGAACCCCTGATTCGGCTGCGAATTCTGGACAAAGCATTAAATCGAGAACTGGGAATTCCCCTAATCGACGTTTCCATGCCGCTACGAGAATTCCAATCGTTGGAATGGGGCGCGATCCAGATTGTGATCACCGAAAACAAGATGAATTTTCTGACGTTGCCTGAAATTCCACGATGCGTCGGAGTTTTCGGTGGCGGTGGAGCCGTTGGACTTTTGGCTAAGGCTCAGTGGCTGCAACAGTGTAACATCGTTTATTGGGGCGATTTGGACGGTCACGGATTCCATATTCTTGCACGGCTCCGAAAACTCTTTCCAAACGTGGAAAGTGTGATGATGGATTGCCAGACGCTGAACGCATATGCGGTATTCCTGGTAGACGGGAAACCGGTTACCGAAGATCTATCCGAGCTAATGACGGGCGAAGAAAAAGCGGCATATTGTGAAATCATCAAACACACCAAGCGGCTTGAACAAGAAAAAATTCCCTATGCGTATGCAAAAACACAATTGTTTGAAAAACTAAAATGAGAGGAAGCATTGAGGTTGCCTTCGGCTCAAACACGCCAAGGCTATCGTGAGCCTGATCTCAATCCGATATACTGTTCGCGTCGCAACTGTTCAGCGCGGTCATCGGCCAGCTTGGTAATCATGTTGCAGTGAAAAAACTGGTCGAAGACTTTGCCCGTTATCCGTATCTTCAACGGCTTCGTGATCCCGATGTCCTTCTGGGGGCGATGAGGGACAGTGTTTCATCGGTGACTTGGCGAACGGAGACGTTTGGTTTCGCGGAAGCTTTTGACGAAGTCGGCGGTCGTTATCTGGGGTTACGCGGCGGTCAGGTGCTGGCGTTTGGGGCGGATGCGGTCGGGCTGCTGGTGAGGAGTTCGGTAGCCAATTTGCAACTCGAAGCAGATCGCCCGAAGCCGCAATTGCAGGTGCCCGGATCGGCGAAACCACTGGTGGTTCCCATTGAATCAACCGGTGGCGGGAAGTCGTCGAAATCATCAAGTGAGGGTGGCTCAGCACTGCTAACCTTCAACCTGCCGACTCATTTTTTCAGTAGCGTGAAGGTCGATGCCGCAAGGATCAGCCGGGATGTCGGAACCATTGCGAATGAGATTATTCAGCACCTGGCCAGCCTTCCAAACAGTGAGATCGTGGTAACCGTGGAGATTCATGCTCGGTTCCGGCGGGAGTTCCTGAGCACATTGTACGCACCGTTTCGGAGAATTGCCGAACATTGAAATTCACCAGCCAAGGG
>CAIUEN010000362.1 GCA_903898185.1 uncultured Verrucomicrobiales bacterium | reverse complement strand
GTTAATCGAACAACAGGTACCACGCTACTTTTGATCAAGTCCCCCAAAACCATTCCTGGACCAACCGATGGCAATTGATCAACGTCGCCAACCAGCATCAAACTCGCGTTGGCCGGAAGTGCGCGAAGCAGATTGTTCATCAAAGGCACGTCCACCATCGAACACTCATCCACCACCAAAAGTTCACATTCCAGAGGATTTGATTCATTCCTGGTGAATGCGCCTGTGGCGGGATTAACTTCCAAGAGGCGATGGATTGTTTTGGCCACCATGCCGGTGGTTTCACCCAGCCTCTTAGCGGCCCGTCCAGTGGGAGCACACAGGAGACACTCGACTTTCTTGGCACGGAGAATCAGGAGAATAGCGTTTACCAAGGTGGTTTTGCCCACGCCCGGCCCGCCGGTAATGATCAGAATCCGGCTCGACAAGGCTTGTTTGACGGCTTCCTTTTGCGTTGGAGCCAGTTCTTTTCCCGTCTTCTCTTGGCACCACGCAATTGCTTTCTCAATGTCGATAGGAGGGTGATTGGATGGTAGAGCTGAAAGTGATTTGATTCTGCCTGCGATTCCTTCTTCGGCTCGTTTTAGACGCGGGAGAAAAATAAGCTGCCGGTCACCGATCTCTTCCTCTACCAGATCACCGTCTGCCAAGACCTTTTGCAGGGCTTGATCCACCACTTTTTCATCGACCATCAAGAGCTTCCCTGCTTCGTCTTTCAGCGTTTCCAGAGGCAACGCGCAGTTGCCATTATTGGTCGCTTCTAGGAGAACGTGGCTTAGCCCCGCACAGGCCCGAAGAATTGAATCAACAGGGATACCCAGCTTTTGCGCGATTTGGTCTGCTGTATGGAAGCCTATGCCACGAATATCCTTGGCTAGACCGTATGGATTCTCCCTAACTCTCTCAATGGCGTCTTCACCGTAGGTCTTGTAAATCCTGACTGCCCGACTTGTGCTCACACCGTTGGAGTGCAGGAAGACCATGATCTGACGGATGACTTTTTGCTCTGCCCAAGCTTCTTTGATCTGCTTGCGGCGTTTGGGGCCGATTCCGTCGATTTCTTGAAGTCGGGCAGAAGTGGTTTCAATGACGTCAAATATGGTCTCTTTGAACTTTTCGACCATCTTCTTGGCGTAAACCGGCCCAATCCCCTTGACCGTTCCGCCGCCCAGGTATTGCTTGATGCCTTCAAGGGTGGTTGGCGGTGTGCTGGTGAGAACGTCTGCCCGAAATTGCAGGCCGTATTCCCGATCTTGAATCCACTTTCCCTGCGCAGTCACCCATTCACCCGCATTGACCTGCGGCAACGAACCAACCACGGTCACCAAGTCTCGATGCCCTGTGGCTTTGATTCGGATGACCGCCCAACCATTTTCTTCATTGAAATACGTGACGCGCTCGATAAGCCCTGAGAGGCTTTCTAAACCGGGAGGAGTGGGGAGGGCAGGGGGTGTTGGCACTTGCTTTTTCGCATAATTCTAACGCTCGACGACGCCAAAGCGAATCACAAAATCGATCATGAAATGCCTATTATTGCGACGACTATTTGTCTTGAGTTTTCGCCATGGTGTTGAGAAATTACCAACCATGAAATCCAATGGTCTCTCGCAGAGACGGTCATAATTCACAATATGAGTGATTCTATAATACTTTTAATAGTCGTGATCATCACGGTGGGTGTCATCGCCTGTGTCTATTTTGTGTGCAATGTCGGGAAGAAAGGCATCGAAAAGACAGGAGAAGTTTTGCAGTCGCCAATCAATTTAGGCTCAAAAGTTGTAGTCGAAGCCGTTCACGGAGCGGAAAGAACGATAAAACCTGTAACCGAAGGCGTTGGCAATGTCCTCAATTCTATCGCAGATCGGATCAAAATGAATCGTGCTGAACTCGATGCAAGCAATCAAAAGATCAATCAGCTTACGCTCGAAAATGAACGCCTAAAACATCGACAAGTCAACGTCGACCAGATTACATCCATTTTCCAAGTCGCATTCTTCCAGTCGGACTTCAGCACCCGAGATTTTGTCAAAGAGATCGTGAAGAAAATTCCTGGGGGCAAAATTGATCGCACCGAGGAGATTGAATACTTAGGCGTTTATAGGGCAAAGAACACCCAGCGTTTTGGTATTGATCTTGGGCATTTAAGATTTCGTCTCTTGCCCGAATCTGGAATAGAAGTAAGCGGCCTCAAGAAAGCCGAACTCATAGGGAATCTCAATACAACCGTCGAGCATGAACACGTCGAACTTCGACGTCACATGACTGGTGGCATTCGCCCTGAATCGCACGAGATTTTGAAAGATGACGTTGGCAATATTCGCTTGGATCGTGACCGCAAGCAACGAGACGATGTTCACAAGGCTATCACACAGGAAAGGACTATAGACCAGATTGAAGAGGCAACAGAGCGAATGGCGTTACAGTTCCTTTCTACATATTTTTCGCCGAGAGGATACACCATCAAGAAATCCACTTTCGAATTCACCGACGGCAAATCGATATACCAACTGGCCGACGAACTCAATACCAGAACAGCCCAAGCCATCGCCTTTAACACCACCAAGATCGTGGATTACGGAAAACAAAGGGACCATGCAGATTCTGAAATGCAACAGCAGCTAGAGCAACTGCACAACAAATGCGTATAACAGCCCAACCGTTTTCCTCGTTGAAATATGTGACCATTTCATTCAGCCCTAAGAGGCTTTCTAAACCGGGAGGATTTGCGAGGGGTGGATGACTATTGCACACGGAGTTACAATTGTGATCTCGTCGCTCTTCCAGCGAACTACAATTCTTCTTTTGAATCAAAAGCCCAATCTTTCACAAGAAACGCTTCACCACTTTGATATTTGCTCGCGCAAAAACAAGCACTGCAAGTGGCGTTGAATTCTTCCACAATCTGTTTTCCAGTAAGACACATTTTTCGGG
>CAIUEN010000361.1 GCA_903898185.1 uncultured Verrucomicrobiales bacterium | reverse complement strand
AGGAATGCGAGATTGATCGAGTAGAACCAAAAACCGTTCGTCTCCCAAGGAAGTTATCGCCAAAACGCCTTAAATGGTCTCACGTATAATCCCCGATATTTGAAAATGCGTGGGCGAGGTCAGGAAGTCTGAAATTGTTGGTCTTTGATAAGTTCCCCCGCATGCTTCCGCAATTCCTCCTGCTTTGCCGCAGATGGCTTGATTGCAAACCATTTCTTGGCGTCCTCGGGTGGGGCCAATTCCAAGTACTCACGTTGAATGACGGCGGGGCTATTACCGCTTTCCAAAGCCACAAGCTGAATATCCCGCGTTTCCGCCAACCGGAAGGAAATATAGGAATTGCGAAATTTGTTGCCGCCGATGCGGATTCCCTTCTTAACTGCATACCGGTCCCAAGCTTGGAATATCCCTTGCGGCGAGGACCACCGTTCGCAAATCCGGCCTTTGCATGATTTGAACGGTTCCAACCACGCTTTGAGATTTGGTTTAAGCGCGATGGTACGGCGTTGGGTCAACTTCGTAATCTTGGCCGGAAGCACAATGCAATTCTGATGAAACCGAATCATCTCCCACTCAATCTTTGAGATTTCCTCGGTGCGCACCCCGCTGAATGCCTTTATGACCATTGATGGGATCAGGTGAGCTGGAACGAAATTGAGCAACTCAACCATCTCGCCAGCAGTGAAAATCTCGTTCTCAGAAGGTTCCTCTTTGACCCGTTGCGTCGGTTCGGCGGCTGTCGTCAGATCATTAGGAAGGTAACCATTGTCCCTCGCAAAATTGAAAAGCTGAACCACCGCGTTTCGATAGTTGTTGCGCGTCTTGCCGGCGATCTCTGTCGCTTCACTGCCTTTTTTCAAGTGCTTTGCTTCGGAGCGCAAACTACGCAGCCACTCGTCAATCTGCTTGCTTGTGATGTCGAGAATCGGACACGGAAACGCTTTAGCAAATCTTCCCAAGCGGATTTCAAGGTCACGGACATGATACGCGCCTTTATGGTCTGCCTCTTTGGCTGCTACCAATTCAGCTACGATTTCCGGTACGGTTTTCTTGCTCACCACTTTACGACCATGCTTTTCGTAAAATGCAATAGGCGTCGCCAGCGGGGTGCCATCAAGCCGTTGCAGGGCTTCGACCAAACTCTGAATGGCGACTGGAACCGACAATTTGAACGGAGCCAGAGCTTTGAGCGCGTCGGCGTATTCTTTGGTTGCATGCTCCGGCGAGACCCCGCAATTGTGCAGATTCCCAATAACGGCCAAAAATGTTCGCCGGTCGTGTCCGGTCAGGCGAAGCGATTCAACGTCCTGATTGAGAAACTTGGTTTTTATCTCCTTGGCCCGCGCAAGCGCCTTTCGGTAGTCGTTGCGCCGTTCACGAACCCGCTTGCTCCCTTCGTAGTGCTCGACGATGTAAGATTCGTAGTCTTCAAATCCTGGTTCGGTGCCTTCCTTGGGAGCGTCGGCAGATGAATTCTTGATCCTCACGTCGCTTCTGAGAATCCGTATGGTGTTGCCACCGGCCTTTATCTCAACTGGAAAATTTGGTTTGCTCATACACGATTCCACTTCGCTTTCCACCCGGTCTGCCCAAAGAATTGGGGCAGAGTTTCCCGTTCTTGGTCTTGCGCAACAGGCTTAACCAGCTATCCTCAACCACCGCATTTTCGCGATGCCTGCCAAAGAGATTGACTGGCCCAGAAGAACGTTGGCGGCGTCGATGACACTAAAATTACTCAGCAGCACTTTGCGAAGAGCGTCCTGCGTTACTGGCCCAGCGAAACTGAATGGGGCACGATTGACGGACTCAGGCGCTCGCCGCAAAACAACTTCAACTGGCACCAATCCATTTGAGAAATGGGAGTCGCCACCGCAAAGATGTTTTTCAAAACAGTGCTCTTTCCAGAGCCGCTCCTTCGCCGTTTCTGAATTCAGAGGAGTTTCTGAGCTTTTCGTGGCGTCGGTGGCGTTGGACAAGGATAATCGTGCCATGAAACCTTTTCGCTCAGCTTGGTAATCCACCTCGAAAAATGCTTGGGTTTCCTGCATGACTTTTGAAAACTCGGCATCAGGAATCGTTCGAAGGCAAGGAAGCATCCTTTCCGGGCATGCTATCAACGGATCGAAGGGTGTTCTTAGGTGAATTAGAACGTCTTCATCCTCGGCAAAAGGCTCCCAGTATTCTAAAGTGCGCAAGAAATCCAGATAACAGAGTGCCACTGCAAATGACCAGTCCATCCGTGCAAGCGCTCGCTCGGGCGATTTGTTTCCAAGTTGTTGGAATGAGTCGAGAGCCATTTCCTGATGCGTGGCGAGGATTTCGTCAGCTCTCTCGCCTGAGTAATTGCCGATTTTGACGAGAATGTCACGCGCAGCCTCTTTGGTCAGTCTTCGTTCGGCATTGGCATCAGATGTGAATTCTTGAATCAAATCGCGAGCGTCGTGTGGATGCAGTGTCTTTGGCTCCTGCAATGGTAGCACATCTGTTGATGGATCGGTGAGTTTGAGCGCTTGCTTACAAAGTTCATCTTTCGACTTAATCTCTGCTTTTGCCCGATAATCATCCAAGTGCTCCTTGCGGAAGACAACTTTCGTTCCATGTTTCTCGAACGCAATGGTCCGGTCTTGCATGGCATATTCCAGCGTGCGCATGGCGATTCCGAGATAGGCGATGGCTTCCTTCTTGGTGAAGGGCTTTTCGCCACCGTCGGTTATGGTTTCTTCGGGCATGTTCGCGTCAGAGTGATTCTATTGCGCCCGCTGGGGGCATGAAAGAGAATTTCGCTGGAAAGAAGCTCGAAAATCCGAGAAAATCCGCAACGGGTTTTGTGACATTGTGTCACCGATTTTTGGCAATATGACGAGAACCGTGATTCTTGGAGAAATAGCGATTTATGCAACTAATGGATTACTTCCCGCCTCATGTGAGGCGCTCAACGGTTGTTGTATGTTTGGGAAATTTGCTGAGTAATTCGTTTTTGTCGGCAAAAGCAAAGTCTCTGAAATCAAAGCCCGGCGCGACCACGCAGCTTACGAGGGTATAACTTGCGCAATCAGGCTCTTCACAACAGGCACCGAACCAGCTTTCAGCCGGGACGGTCCCCTGTAACACATGCCCTTTGTCGGATTCCAGCCCGAGTGTAAAACTGGAGGGCTCACCGATCTTCGGAAACATGTACACCGTCAGGGGAGCTCCTGCATGGTAAAACCAAAGTTCATCTGAATGAATCCGGTGCAGCTTTGAGCGGTCGTTGCTCCCGAGCAGGTAGTAAATGGAGGTTGCCCACGATCTTGCTCCCTTGAAATGGGTGGTTTCATTGAACGAATATGATCCCCCACTCCGGTAGGTTTCCCGATAGAAGCCTCCCTCCGGATGCGGCGCAAGTTTCAGGCTTTTTATCCAATACTCAGCTTTTTGCATAGAGCTTTTCCCTGAATTTTCCGGTTTTCTGACGCGACGCCTCGTTTAGTCTTTTTGTTGAACTCAAGTAGAACTGCCATCAAGGATTCATCGATATAGCGCAGAACACCGTGTCCGCTCACGAACTTGCGCCGCGATGTGCTAGTGGTTGGACTTGGGCAAAAATCGGGCGGCGAGGTTGGCCTGAACCATCATTGGCAATTCCGTGCGCCCTTGCTCGGGAAGAAGTTTGAGCAGTTCCTGAGCAATAACTGGCGCGTCCGCTGCGGTTTTTCCCGCGCAAAGCTTGCGCGCTTCGGTGTCAAAAACGCGAATGTATTCCCGCATGTCCCGCAGGTCGGAAACCGTGGACACTGGGCCATGTCCTGGGATGATTTTAATAGCTATGGTACTCTCCAATTCGATAAGCGCGTGCTGCCAGCCGGTCAGGTCGCCCTCGGCCAAGTAAGGGTGATAGTGTGAGAAGAGAATATCGCCGGCGAACAAGACTTTATCCTGCGATACCAAGGCGGTGATGCTGCTGACAGTGTGGCTCGGTCCGGGATAATTCAATTCCACCGTGATGCCTCCGAGATCCACCTTCACGCTCTGCTTGAATGTGATGGAAGGCGGAACAATCGTCGTGCCCTCCATGTCGGCGGCGGTCAATCCGTATTGTCCGGCGTGGCCAAGAGTTTCCCCCGTTTTGCCCGCATCCAGACGGCTGTTTTCTTGGGCGATAATAATGGCTCCCAGTTTGGCGAAGGCGCAATTGCCCCATGCATGGTCCAGGTGGTCGTGGGTATTGACCACATACTTGATTGGCTTGTCCGTCACGGCGCGAATTTGCTCCAGCAAACGCGTGGCGGCTTTGGCAGAAATCAGAGTGTCAATAACCAACACGGCGTCGCGACCGATTACAACCCCCACATTTGCCCCGAACGCGTTGCCCGTCGGCGAAGCGTTGGTTGTGCCCGCGTAAGCATAAACATGCTCGGAGATTTTTTGAAGATTGGGGGATTCCTGTCCAAGGGTCGTCACGGCCCATACCGCCCACCCCAGCATTACAATTCGATTCATTAGCGCATGCATTGTATTTTCTTTCAGTTGATCGTTTACACCTGCGAGGATGGTAGGAATGGCTCCGTTGGAAGTCAAACGAGCAAACTCGTCAAGTTGGCTGTAGTCAGGCGGTTGTTTTCAATCGCGCTGTAGTTGTGCTCTTGTGCATCCTTGCT
>CAIUEN010000360.1 GCA_903898185.1 uncultured Verrucomicrobiales bacterium | reverse complement strand
CCACAAGGATGCGACTTTGGAGCAGCCCTTGCATCTCCCACCCCAGGCAAACTGATGATTGCATTCCGTTCTGAATCCGGGCAATCAGAGGAATCCGTTGCAAGGCAAGGCGCAGTAGCATCCTTCAGCAGCTACACCGTAACCCCGAAGACCAGCCAACCGGGCGAACTGGATGGTGACCTGCTTGAAGTCGCGATGGGGCCGCATCATCCTTCCACACACGGCGTTTTTCGCATGGACGTGGTGCTCGATGGCGAAACGATTGTCCGCCTCAAGCCGTTTTTCGGCTACCTGCATCGGAATCACGAAAAAATAGCCGAGACCAACTCCTACCTGGGCTCGATTCCTTATACCGACCGGTTGGACTACATCTGCTCAATGACCAACAATTGGGCGTATGTGTTGTCGGCGGAGAAGTTGCTGGGCCTTCAGGTTCCCGAACGCGCGGAATACATTCGCGTGATCGTCAGCGAGTTGACCCGCCTCTTCAACCATTCCTGCCTGGCGGGATTTCTCCTTCAGGATATGGGCGCCAGCGGCACGCCGCTCATGTATGCGTTCCGAGAGCGCGAATACATCCTCGACCTCTTTGAGTCGCTCACCGGTTCGCGCATGATGTGCAATTACATGCGCTTTGGTGGACTTCGCTGTGATTTGCCTAACGGGTGGATCGAGAAAGCCAAACAAGTGGTGGCGCGATATCCACGATTCCTGGAAGAATTCGAAGCCCTGATGAGCGGCAACGAAATCCTGATGGCTCGCACACAGGGCGTTGGCGTGCTTTCCAAGGAACTGGCCATCAGCGCCGGTGTTACGGGGCCGATGCTTCGCGCCTCTGGAGTGGATTACGACCTGCGCAAAGTCGATAAATACGGCATCTACGACCGGTTCCAATTCCGCGTGCCCTTGGGCGATCATGGCGATACCTTCGACCGCTACATGATTCGCATCCTGGAGATGCACGAATCCTTGAAGATTCTCGAAGCTGCGTTACGCGACATCCCGGTCGGGCCAATAACGGATCCGAAAGCCAAACTGCGCAATGTCCGTCCCAAAGTTGGCGAGGCATACGGTCGCATCGAAGCGCCCAAAGGCGAATTGGGCTTTTACCTGATCAGCAACGGTGGTCCAAGCCCTTACCGGTTCCGCATCCGTCCGCCGAGCCTGATCAACCTGACCGTTCTTGAAGATATGTGCTTGGGCCAGACCATCTCAGATGCAGTGCTTATTCTGGGCAGCGTTGATATCGTGCTCGGGGAGGTGGATCGCTAATGCTCGGTTTAGGAATCATCAAAGGTCTCGTCGAAACCGGACGTAATTTCGTCGGCAGCTATTTCAAACCCGAACGCCTGGTTACTATCCAGTATCCAGAAAAACACCTGCCACCAGTTGAGGCTGCCCGCACGATCCCGTTCCTGGTCTATGATGGCAAGGACTCCATGAAGGGACTGCGCTGCACCGCTTGCACGATTTGCGAAACGGAATGTCCGCCCAAGTGCATTTACATCGTCAAAGATACAGTTAAGAAGCCCGATTACTTGGGTAAAATGCAGAACCAACCGAAGGTTTTCGACATCGACATCTCGGTCTGCATGGGATGCGGAATTTGCGTCGAGGTTTGCCCGTTTGAATCGATCAAGATGGATCAAGTGTTCGAATTGAGTGGCTCAGACCGTTTTGGCGCGATGCTTTTGCACAAGGCTCAACTGGTCAAGTCAAACGACTATTTCGGCGAGATTTGTCACGAACAGGCGACTCAGATCAATGCGGCCCGCGCTGATGACGTCCGCAAAGCCGAAGCCAAAGCCAAGGCTGATGCTGATGCGAAAGCCAAAGCGGCTGCGGTTGCCGTTTCAAATGCCGCCGCTGGCGTTGCTGCCGTCGCGGCATCATCCATGACAGCGACCCCGGGAACCACGCAACCCGATTCCAAACCAGCTCCAAAAGCGGCTTCCACGTCCACTCCATTACCCGCGCCATCCAAACCGACTGTTCCTTCTGCTACGCCATGATCGACTCCCTTGACCAGATATTTGTTTCCTTGAAGCATTGGCTGGTGGGCCTGACGCCCGAGGCATGGCAGCCACTGGTATCCATACTGGTGAGCATCGTCCCCATCATGGCGCTATTCGGAACTTGTTTTGCGGCAACAACCATTTTCGAACGGAAAATTCTCGGCCGCGCCCAGAACCGTCTTGGCCCAAATCGAGTTCGCGCTTTTGGAGTAAAAACCTTTGGTTTGCTGCAACCGATCGCCGACGGCATCAAAATGCTTACCAAGGAAGACATCGTCCCATTTGCGGCGGACAAAGTCGTTCATTTCCTGGCCCCCGTCGTTCTTACCACGCCGGCATGGATGCTGTTTTCTGTTATTCCTTTGGGGCGCAATATGGCAGCCATTGACTTGGATGCCGGCATCCTCTTTTTCTTTGCCGTCGGGTCGGCATCAGAACTGGCTGTCTTCATGGCAGGGTGGTCGAGCAAAAACAAATACTCACTGGTCGGTTCGATGCGCGCCATCGCTCAAATGATCAGCTACGAAGTCCCGCTGGTGCTCTCCACCATCCCGGTGCTGATGTTGGCAGGGACACTCTCACCTTCTCAAGTGGTAGAAGCCCAAGGCGTGGGAACCGGGTTCTTCGCTCATTGGTTTGTTTTCACCCCTTGGGGTTTGTCTGGGTTTGTGGTTTTCCTGATTGCCGCCACTGCGGAGTCAAACCGTTCACCGTTCGATCTTCCGGAAGCGGAATCGGAAATCATCGCCGGATTTTTGACCGAATATTCAGGGTTTAAATACGCGCTCTTTTTCCTGGGTGAATACATTGGGCTGTTCGCTGTCGCCGGGATGGCTGTAACGCTGTTCTTGGGCGGCTGGCAGGCACCGTGCAAGGCGTTGGAATTTATTCCTTCATACCTCTGGTTTTTCGGCAAGTTCGCGGTCTTGATCGTGTTCTTCATCTGGGTGCGCGCCACCCTGCCCCGTCTGCGCTTGGATCAACTGCTGGCTCTGGCTTGGAGATTCCTGGTTCCGCTGGCTCTAATCAATCTGGTTGTTGCCGCATTGTGGCATTTTATGGGAAGCTGGCAATTTATCGCCGCAATGCCCGTTCGTTGGGGGATCTGCGCCATGCTGGTCGTGCTTCCTTTTGTCTGGTTTGCACGGTTATTGAATGGCGGAAAGGTTGCTCCTCGCAAATATCGTTATGCTGAATAGCATCGCATTTTACATCTTGGCCGTCATAACACTGGCAGGCGCCGTCGCTGCGCTGACGCTGCGCAACTTGGTGCATTGCGCCTTGTGCGTGGCCGCCTCGTTTGCAGGCATCGCTTTGATCTACCTCCAATTAGACGCCGAGTTTGTTGGATTTGCGCAAATCCTTGTCTATATAGGAGCCGTCGCAATCCTGGTTCTTTTCACAGTCCTGCTCACACGGGGAACGGAAGTTCAGGCTGGAGTCGCATTTCTGTCCCGCTCATGGCCAGCGGGTTTAGCAGTGACTGCGCTGGTGTTTGCTGCGATTGCTGCCCCCATTCTGCTCACTCCAGAACTCCATAAACTTGCCGCTGACAGCGCTTCCGCCCCAGTTCGAAAGATCGGCGAGGAATTGATGGGCAATTATGTTCTTCCGCTTGAAGTCATTGGCTTGCTCCTGACTTCGGCTCTCTTGGGCGCGGTCGTAATTGCCATGCAAGATAAGAAGGATTAACTCATGACACCCTTGACGCATTATCTTATTTTTTCGGCACTGCTGTTCTGCATTGGTTTTGCGGGCGCGATGATGCGCCGCAATGCCATTTTGGTTTTGATTGGAATTGAACTGATGCTCAATGCCGCGAATCTCAATTTTATTGCATTCTGGCGCTACGGAAACACCGAGGCGATTTCCGGCGTGATGTTCACCATTTTTTCGATTGCCATCGCCGCCGCCGAAGCTGCCGTCGGACTGGCGCTCGTGATTGCCATTTACCGCCATCGCAGGACGATGCAGATGGACAAATTTGATACGCTGAAAGGCTGATGTAGATGTTGCCCATTGTAAAATACCTCTGGCTTATTCCCGCGCTGCCGCTGCTGGCCGCCGGGCTTGCTGCGCTCCTGAAAAAGGAACGGCGCGCTTCCGCCGCCACCCTGGCCATCGGCTCGATGAGCATCTCCTTTCTGCTGGCGCTGGCGGCATTTCTTCCGACGTTATCGCACGGCGAGCATGGGGTGTTTCGCGAGTGCTTCAATTTCACATGGTTTGAGTTTGCCGACAATACCTTCCAATCAGCATCCACAGTGCAACTGGGCTGGGTGCTCGACCCGTTGACAGCAATGATGCTGGTGATGGTAACCTTTGTCGGTTTGTTGATTTTCATCTACAGCGTTGGTTACATGGCTCATGACGAGAATTTTACCCGGTTCTTCTGTTTCCTGGCGCTGTTCGCGGCGGCGATGCTGGGAATCGTCATCGCCAACAGCCTGCTGCTTCTCTTCATTTCCTGGGAATTGGTCGGCCTGGCTTCCTACCTGCTTATCGGCTTCTGGTATCACAAGCCAAGCGCGGCAGCCGCTGCCAAGAAAGCATTCATCACGACGCGCGTGGGCGACATGGGATTTTTGCTCGGAATGCTCTGGCTCTATTCCAAGACCGGCACACTTCTCTTCTACGACGGCGGCAACGGTTGCCTCGAACAATCGGCTTTGATCAAGCTGGTCGCCGAAACAACGATGTGCGGAATGGCGATCTCAACGGCGATCTCGATCTTGATTTTCTGTGGCGCTGCCGGCAAATCCGGCCAAGTTCCGCTGCACGTCTGGCTGCCCGATGCAATGGAAGGTCCCACCCCGGTCAGCGCCCTCATTCATGCCGCCACGATGGTCGCTGCGGGCGTATTCCTGATGGCCCGTATTTACCCTTTGCTCAGTGCCAGCGCGGACCCGGCGACAATCTCGACAGGGCTTAAAGTAGTGGCTTGGGTTGGCTCAATCACCGCCGTTTTCGCCGCCTGCATCGCTGTGGCGCAAAACGACATCAAACGAATTCTGGCCTACTCGACCGTCTCGCAACTCGGCTACATGATGCTCGGCTTGGGCGTTGGTGGCGTCGCCGTGGGAATGTTCCACCTGATCACCCATGCCTTTTTCAAAGCCCTGCTGTTCCTGGGATCGGGCTCGGTAATTCACGGTTGCCACGAAGAACAAGACATTCGCAAAATGGGCGGACTGCGAATCCTCATGCCGATTACTTTTGCAACCTACGCGATTGGCATGCTCGCGCTATGCGGTTTCCCGCTGCTCTTCTCCGGTTTCTGGAGCAAGGACGAAATCCTCGCATCAGCGCACCACTGGCAGATCTCGCAAATCCCGTTTTACCTGGGTGTCATTGGCGCTTTCCTGACCGCTTTCTACATGACCCGCCAGATGTTTTACGTATTTTTTGGCAGCCCAACCGTCTCGCCTGCAGCCGTCGCCGACACAAAAGCAAAGCACTCCCATAATCCTCACAGTTCCCATTCCCACGAACCCGCCACCAGCATCCACGAAAGCCCTCCCGTCATGACCATGCCCCTGGTCATTCTGGCAGTATTTGCGGTTCTGCTCGGGTTAATCGGCACCCCCGCTTGGCCTTGGTTTCACGGTTACTTGGCAGGCCACTCTCCAAAAGTGGACCTCGGCAAACTCGCAGAAGATGCCGGGCTCATGCTGGTTTCCGCTGTGGTTGTCTTCACAGCCATGGGGCTGAGTTGGCTGGTTTACTCCAAAGTCACTCTCCAGAAATCACGCGAAGTTGACCCTCTTGAAAAAGCTCAACCGTTCTTTTGGCGCCTGCTGGCCAACAAGTTCTACATTGATGAACTCTACGAGGTCACCATCATTCGGCTCAACAAAGCCTTCTCGGTTTTATCGGACTGGTTGGATCGGACATTCTGGACTGGAGTTGTTACGATGATCTCACACTTGACTGTTGGCCTATCGTGGCTGAGTCGCAAGATTGACGAGGATCTTGTCAATGGCGGGTTCGATCATGGATGCGACGGTCTGCGGGAATCCTCTCGCAACCTGTCAAAAGCTCAAAATGGACAGACTCAATTCTATTTCCGAGTCCTTGGCATCGCGTTCGTGGCTCTCGTGCTGGCGCTGATTTGGAGGGCTAAATGAATTTACTGACGATCCTGACTCTCATTCCCCTGATTGGCGGCGCGGCTGTCCTGAGTCTCAAGGCGGACCAAAAAGATTTGGCGCGCCGACTTGGGCTCGCGATCAGCTTGATTGCCTTGGGGATGGCCGCATTCCTCTGGTTCCAGTTTAATCCTTCTCCGGGCACAAATGGATTCGCGTTTGAGGAACGCGCGGATTGGCTCCCTTCGCTTGGAATTGAGTATCGGCTGGGCGTTGACGGCTTGGGACTTCTGATGGTCTGTCTCTCGGCTCTGTTGGTTCCATTTTCGATGCTCGCTTCGTGGAAAATCGACCAAAATCCAAAACTCTATTTCGGACTGCTCCTCTTTCTGGAAGCCGGGCTATTCGGCACCTTTACAGCGCTGAACTTTTTTCACTGGTTCATTTTCTGGGAACTGAGCCTGATCCCGGCATTCTTCCTCATTAAAATCTGGGGCGGACCGAACCGAACCCAGGCGGCGTATCAATTCTTTGTCTATACCTTGGTTGGAAGTGTCGCCATGCTGCTGTCGTTCTTGGCAATCAATGTCGCCACGGGCATCAATTCACCGGCCCATATCTTTGATTTCCGCGCTCTTGCCGAACTGGCTGGCAATCACAAGCTCGAACCGATCATCGCCAAACTGGGCATCTTCAAGAATCCCAGCACAACAATGACAGTCTTGTTCGCGGGTGTGTTCCTCGGCTTCGCGGTCAAAGTGCCGTTGATTCCCTTCCACACATGGCTTCCATCCGCTTACTCGGAAGCGCCAACCGGCACCTCGATGATGCTGACCGGCGCGATGTCGAAGATGGGCGTCTATGGTTTTCTGCGCATTCTACTGCCGATTTTCCCCGAACAGACCCGCGCCATGCTGACTCCGCTGCTCTGGATGGCTGTGGCGACCATTGTTTTCTCCGCTGCCGCTGCCTTCGCGCAAAAAGATCTCAAGCGAATGGTTGCCTACTCTTCGATCAACCATCTCGGTTATTGCATGCTCGGAATTTTCGCCACTGTGCAACTGACCGGTTCACAGATGAACGGGCCGCTCGAAAAAGAGGCAGCCCTCAACGGCGTCATTCTGCAAATGTTCAATCACGGTCTTACGGCTGCTGCGCTCTTCTATTTCGTCGGTCTGATCGAACAGCGAAGCGGCGGCTTGCGCGGTCTCAACGATTTTGGCGGCTTGCGCAAACCGGCGCCGGTCTTCTGCGGATTGATGGGTATCACTCTGTTTGCCTCGCTCGGCTTGCCCGGGCTCAACGGGTTCATCGGCGAATTCCTGATTTTCAAAGGCGCCTTCTCGCTCGCTCCCGGCCCTGCGGCGGTTTCAACCATCGGCCTGCTGGTTACAGCCATTTTCCTGCTGACCCTTTTGCAGAAAGTTTTCAGCGGCCCCTTGCGCAGCGAATGGAGCGGATGGCGCGATCTGACCGCCGGCGAACGGCTCACGGTTGTTCCGATGATCGCCTTGATGTTCGTGCTGGGATTGTATCCGCAACTGGCGCTTGGAGTGATCAACCCAACTGTCGTTGAGATGGTCAAGCAAATGAGCTTTTAGAAAACAACATGCTAGCCTGGACAATTTATATTTCGTTTATCGGAGCGGCAGTGCTGATGCTCCTGCCCGGCGATAAGCCGCGTCTGGCGCGGCGCCTCGGACTGTTGACGGCTTTGGGTGGTATGATCGCCGGTTGCCTTGGAGTCTCTCAGTTCTCGAAAGGAACGCCCGGCAGACTTGACGAAATCGTCAATCTGCCTTGGATTGCAGACCTGCACATCCACTATCACTTGGCCGTTGACGGTGTGAGCGCCGTGTTGGTTCTGCTGACGGGCATCGCTGCCGTGGTTGGAATTCTCTTTTCCTGGAATATCGAGCATCGCGCCAAGGAATTCTTTGCGATGTTCCTTGCGCTGATCGGTGGTGTTTACGGCGTGTTTCTCAGCTTCGATCTCTTCCTGCTGTTTGTGTTCTACGAGATTGCGATCATTCCCAAGTACTTCTTGATCGCGATCTGGGGATCGACCCGCCGCGAATACGGCGCGATGAAACTGGCGCTCTATTCCTTCATCGGCAGCGCGATGGTGCTGATCGGGTTGATTGCCGCCTATGTCGTCTCGGGCTCGCACTCGTTTGACTTGGTCGAGTTGGCGAAATATCCTTTTCCCGCTTCATTCCAAAACTGGGCGTTTCCGCTGGTGTTCATCGGGTTCGCCATCCTGGCCGGTCTCTGGCCTTTCCACACTTGGGCTCCGACGGGTCACGTCGCTGCCCCGACTGCCGCTTCCATGTTGCTGGCCGGTGTTGTGATGAAACTGGGCGCTTACGGCGCGATGCGCGTGGCAATGATTCTCTTCCCCCTTGGTCTGCAAACCTGGCAAAACACGATCGCTCTGCTTGCGGTAATCGGGATTGTCTATGGCGCGATGGTGGCGCTGGTTCAGCGCGACTTTAAGTTCGTAATCGGTTACTCCAGCGTCAGCCACATGGGCTTTGTGCTGCTTGGATTGATGACTCTTACCCAAGTCGGAATCTCTGGCGCGATACTGCAAATGTTCTCTCACGGAATCATCGCCGGGCTGCTATTCGGCGTCGTGGGCCGAATGGTCTATGACCGCACGCACACCCGCGATTTGGTTCAACTCCAGCCCATGAACCTCAGTAAGTTGCTCCCGTTTGCGGCTGTAACCTTTGTGATCGGCGGCGCGGCCTCAATGGGTTTGCCCGGTTTCAGCGGGTTTATCGCCGAGTTGCAGGTTGTTGAAGGCGCATGGGTGGCATTCCCGATTTTCACGGTGGCAGCCGGTTTGGGTATCATCCTCGGTGTGGCTTACACGTTGCGAGTCATGATCAAAGCCTTCTTTTTGCAGAACGAACCCATTCATGCAACCGATGCCGCTCCCCACCATTTTGTACCCATAACCCTTCCTGAACGCCTCGGTGCCTTGGTGCTCCTTGCGGCAACGCTGGTTATTGGACTTTACCCACGCTTGTTGATGGACTTGATTGTGCCCGCTGTGAATTCTCCCCTGTTTAGCCGGATGCTGAAAGGAGGCGTATCGTGAACATGCACCTCGAATGGCTTCGACTTCTGGCCCCTGAGACCATCGTGGTCGTCACTGCGCTGATTGTGCTGATGGCCGACCTGACTCTGTTCCGCCAAAAGCCAATCACGTTTCGCGCCGCCGTGGCTGGAATGATTGCCACCTTGGGATGCCTGATTGCGATCTTTTGGCTCGAAGAATTGTCCGTCTCGCAGAAACTGGGAATGCTATCCCTTAGTCCGCTGACCCAGATGATCAAGCAGGCGATCCTAGCGCTCACGATTTTCACCGCCCTGATCTCGTTTTCGGCGAAGTTCACCCGGCACATCGGCGAATACTTTGCGCTGCTGCTGGTCGCCACGGTGGGGCTGCTTTTCCTCATCAGCTCCGAAAATCTGTTGATGATTTTCGTTTCTCTGGAACTGCTGAGTCTTTCGCTTTACGCCATGGTGGCGTTCAACAAGGCCAGCCTGGCTTCGTCCGAAGCGGCCCTGAAGTATTTCTTGTTCGGTGGCATGGCGGCAGCGTTCACACTGTACGGCATCAGCCTGATCTACGGCCTGACTGGGAGCTTGGAGCTACCCGAAATCGCGACAAAACTGAGCGCCCAAACCGCCACCCCAGCTCTCTTCCTGGCTCTGGTGATGACACTGATTGGATTCGCCTTCAAGCTGGCGGCGGCTCCGTTCCATCTTTGGGCTCCGGACGCCTACCAAGGCGCGCCTACGCAAATCGCATCTTTCATCGCCTCTGGCTCGAAAATCGGCAGCTTCTTCGTTCTGGCCAGAATTCTGGCCGTCGGCTTTCCGCAAAATACAGGCAGCGCTGCCTTCTGTTCCTGGACGTCAGGCTGGGCTCCGATTCTGGCGCTGCTGGCGGTGATTTCGATGCTCTTGGGCAACATCGTCGCGATCATGCAATCGAGCGTCAAACGCCTGCTGGCTTACTCCGCCATCGCGCACGGCGGATACGCCCTGTTGGCATTCTTCGGCACGGGAACTCGCGCCATGTCCGCATTGATGTTTTATGTGATCACCTATGCGATTACAGTCTTGGGCGCGTTTGCGGTTGTTGCGATGGTTGAGAATGGCTCCAATCGCGAGCAAATGCGTGATTTTGCCGGTTTAAGCCGTCGCGCTCCGGTGCTCTCGGCTTGCATGGCTGTCTTCATGCTTTCGTTGGCGGGCATCCCCCCTTTGGCCGGTTTTTTTGGCAAATTTTACGTCTTCACTGTTGCGTTATCAGGCCCCCAAAATCTCGGCTTGCTCTGGCTTGTAATTGTGGCAATCTCCGCCAGCGCTATTTCGCTCTATTATTACTTGCAGGTGCTGAAACAGATTTATGTGGCGGATGTTCCGGCTCACCCGGCGCCGCTTGATACAAACGTCATTGCCAGAGGAGCCATCGTGGTCTTGGCGGCGGCGGTTGTGCTGATGGGCTGTCTGCCAGGACCGACCCTCGAAAAACTCGCTACTGCGATGGCCAAGTCCATTTTTTAAGCTTTAAACTATGAATTCATCAACCCCCACCAATCCTTATCCAGTTCAGTACGCTGCCGTCGATGGAAACGAGGCTGCGGCATCCGTCGCTTATCGGCTGACCGAAACCGTCGCTATTTACCCAATCACCCCGTCATCCCCGATGGCCGAGTTCTGCGATGAATGGTCGGCAAAAGGAAACCTGAATCTTTGGGGCACCGTTCCGCGCTTGATTGAAATGCAGTCTGAAGCCGGCGCTGCGGGCGCCATGCACGGGATGTTGGCAGTGGGTTCGATGAGCACGACGTTCACCGCATCGCAGGGGCTGCTGTTGATGATTCCCAACATGTACAAGATCGCGGGCGAACTGCTCCCCTTCTGCATGCATGTCACCGCGCGAACCCTGGCCACGCATGCCCTCTCGATCTTCGGCGATCACTCGGACGTCATGGCTTGCCGCCAAACTGGTTTCGCCATGCTCGCCTCGGGCTCTGTCCAGGAAGCCCACGATATGGCCGCCATCGCGCACGCCTCGACACTGCATACACGGGTGCCGTTCCTCCATTTCTTTGACGGTTTCCGCACCTCGCATGAAGTTGCCAAGATCAACATGATCTCCGACGAGATTCTGCGCAGCATGTTCGCTGACACCGTCGATCTGATTCAGAATTTTCGCTCCGCCAGCATGTCGCCGGATCACCCGCAGATTCGCGGCACCGCGCAAAACCCCGACGTCTTCTTCCAAGCCCGGGAAGCAGCCAATCCGTTCTACGATAAAGCCCCGGCCACCGTGCAGGCGCAGATGGACAAATTCGCCGATCTGACCGGCCGCAGATACCACCTCTTCGATTACGTTGGGCATCCCGAAGCCGAACGCGTCATTGTCATCATGGGCTCGGGCGGCGACACAGCCGAGGAAACAACCAACTGGCTCATCGCCAAGGGTGAAAAGGTCGGCATTATCAAGATTCGCCTCTACCGGCCTTTCTCGATTAAGGATTTTGTCTCTGTTTTGCCCAAGACCACCAAGAAAATTGCAGTGCTCGACCGCTCGAAAGAACCCGGCGCTCCCGGCGATCCGACGTATCTCGATGTCATCACCGCCTTGAGCGAAGCCCGCGAAGCGGGATTGACCCAGTTCAACGGCACTGTGATTGCCGGACGTTTCGGCTTGGCCTCGAAGGAATTCACCCCATCTCAAGTCAAGGCCGTGTTTGACGAGCTGAAGAAGGACAAACCCAAGAATCACTTCACGGTCGGCATTTTCGACGACGTCAGCCATTCGTCCCTTCCCTTTGACACCGAGTTTGATATCGAACCCGATAACGTCGTGCGCGCGGTCTTCTTCGGCCTCGGCGCGGACGGCACCGTCGGCGCGAACAAGAATTCGATCAAAATCATTGCCGAAGAAACGGATTTCAATACTCAGGCATACTTCGTCTATGACTCCAACAAATCGGGTTCGATCACCATTTCTCATCTGCGCTTTGGGCCGCAGCCGATCAAGTCGGCTTATCTGATCAAACGCGCCAACTTCGTCGCCTGTCACCAATGGCAGTTCCTCGACCGTTATGACGTGCTCAAGTATGCCGCCGATGGCGCTGTGTTCCTGGTCAACTCCACCTTTGCGCCCGATGAACTGTTCAGTCAGCTTAACCGCGATGTCCAGGAGCAGATCCTCGCCAAAAAACTGAAGGTTTACACCATCGACGCCTACAATGTGGCCAAAGCAGCCGGCATGGGCGGTCGCATCAACACTGTCATGCAGACCTGCTTCTTTGCCCTTTCCGGCGTGTTGCCGCGCGAAGACGCCATCGCTCAAATCAAGAAGGCGATCAAGAAGACCTACACCAAGAAAGGCGAAGCGGTCGTCAAGAAAAACTACGAGGCTGTTGACCAAACGCTTGCCAGCCTCAACGAAGTCAAGCTTCCAACGGATGCCACGTCCGACCGCCGCAAGCCGCAGATCGTGCCCGAAGACGCGCCGGACTTTGTCAAACGTGTCACCGCGATGATCATCGGCGCCCAGGGCGACATGCTCCCGGTCAGCGCATTCCCCATTGATGGCACCTGGCCCATGGCTACCAGCCGTTGGGAAAAACGCGGAATCGCCCAGGAAATCCCGGTTTGGGATCCTACCCTGTGCATTCAATGCAACAAGTGCGTTGCCGTGTGCCCGCACGCCGCTGTCCGCGCCAACTTCTATCCCGCTGACGCTCTGGCCAATGCTCCCGAAACCTTCAAGTCGCTCGACTTCCGTTCGCAGGAACACAAGGGCTCCAAATACACGATTCAAATTGCTCCCGAGGATTGCACCGGATGCACGCTTTGCGCCGTGGTTTGCCCTGCCAAATCCAAGACCGATCTCAAACACAAAGCGCTCGACATGTCCCCGATGGCTCCGTTGCGCCTCCAGGAACGCGAGAATTATAAGTTCTTCCTCAGCCTGCCCAAGCCCGACCGCGCCAAACTCCCGATTGACCTCAAAGGTTCACAGTTCATGGAGCCGCTCTTCGAGTACTCCGGCGCATGCGCCGGCTGCGGCGAAACTCAGTATATCAAACTGCTCACGCAGCTTTACGGCGACCGCCTGGTAGTCGCCAACGCCACAGGCTGCTCCTCCATTTACGGAGGCAACCTGCCGACCACTCCTTACACAGTCGATAATAACGGACGCGGCCCGGCTTGGTCCAATTCGCTCTTCGAAGACAACGCCGAATACGGCCTTGGCCAGCGGTTGGGCATCGACAAGCAGACGGAAATCGCCCGCGAGCTGCTCGGCCAGATTGCCGGTCAGATCGGCGACGCGTTTGTTTCCGAACTGCTCAACGCCAAACAGGTCACCGAAGCGGATCTCGCCGCCCAGCGCGTCCGCGTCGTCGAGCTCCGCAAGAAGCTCAAAGCCATCGGCACCCCGCTGGCCTCCCGCCTCGACAACCTGGCCGATTACCTGGTCAAGAAGTCAGTCTGGATTGTCGGCGGAGACGGCTGGGCCTACGACATCGGTTTCGGCGGTCTCGACCACGTCATCGCGATGAACCGCGATGTGAATATCTTAGTGCTTGACACTCAGGTTTACTCGAACACGGGTGGCCAGCAATCCAAATCGACACCCCCCGGCGCTGCCGCCAAGTTCGCCGTAGCCGGCAAAGTCGAAGGACGCAAAGACCTCGGCCTCATCGCCATATCTTATGGCAGCGCCTATGTCGCTCAGATCTCGGCCGCCTGGAAAGATACCCTGACCGTGAAAGTCTTCGACGAAGCCGAATCGTATCCCGGCACCTCACTGATCATTGCCTACGCGCCTTGCATCGCCCACGGCTACGGATTCGCCCAGTCCTTGGAACAGCAAAAGCTCGCAGTCGATACAGGCTACTGGCCCGTTTACCGATTCGATCCACGTCGCGTTGCAGCAGGTCAGCCGGGCATGAAACTCGAATCACCCGCGCCCAAGACCCCATTGGAAGCCTTCTGGCACACCCAGACCCGCTTCCAGCAGGTTGAACCGACTCGCAGTCATGAGATCCTCAAGATGGCCCAGGCCGAAGTGAAGAAGAAGCATGCCTTCTACGAACAACTCGCCGCCGGCTCAGTCTCGCTCACGAGCTCCGTTCCGCCCGTAGCGCCCGTGAAGTAAGCCCGCTTCCATTAAACCGCAAACCCGTTGGCACCTTGTGCGCCAACGGGTTTTTCATTTTTCGGACAACCCCACATCCAATCCTCTTTGTGCCTTTGTGTCTTCGTGTGAGCCTTGTGAGCCTTCCCCTCCTCCGTTCGCCACACGTTTTAGCGTTACACAACGCCACTGAATTAATTCGTGTGTACGGACCTGAGCCGCGCGGCGACAGACTTACCAACGGCCTCGCCCAGTTTCGTAGGAACTGCATTCCCAAGTTGACGCATACACTCTGTCCACGAACCAGCAATCAGGTAATTATCTGGAAATGTCTGAATGCGGGCGGCTTCTCTCACGGTAAAATAGCGAAGGACATCATTGGGCAGGGATAGCATATTCTCGCCCCCAGGAACGCCGTGGTCACCCGCCTTAAGCGTTTTTGCTGGCTCATCAATGAAGCTGCCTGTATGCCCAGGATAGGCTTTTGCTTTATCTCTCAGTTCGTGGTTAAGAATTCCATTTTCGTGGTCGATTTGTCCATCCCGAGGCTCCGGCAAATCACCAATTGCATCCCGCACCGTCCGCATTCTCATTTTTTCGAATTGAAACAGCTCAATCTCTTTTCCCGTCGAAGACACAAAAGTTTTGAGTTCACTTGGAACAGGCGGCCGTTTGAACTTCGGAATCCGATGCTCTTCCCAATATTCGCCAGTCACCCATTTAGCCTTTAGCAGGGCTTCATAAGAATGGGTTGGTTCCATAAAATTCCATTCGATCCCAAGGTCCGCACGAAAACCAACAATAAAGACCCGCTGCCGCTTTTGCGGAATTCCAAATTCAGCGGCATTCAGCAAGCGGAAAACGACTCGATAGGAAAGCCCCTCGCCTTTGCCTTTTGTATGATGCCGTTCCAAACAGTTCAAATGGTCGATCCACTCTTCACCGGTTTTTTTGGCAATTTCAGGATATGAAAGCTGCAAAACTATGTATTCGAAATAGGTTGCAAACGAGCTTCTGAGAAGACCTCGAACATTCTCAAAAATGAACGCTTTAGGACGGATTTCTCTTACTGCCCTGACTGCCTGAGGGAACATGTCTCTTTCATCATTCCACGCCCCGTGCTTTCCTCCCATCGAAAAGGGCTGGCACGGCGGGCCGCCGGTGACCACCTCTGCTTTGCCCTCGTATTGTCGAAACGAGCAGGCCCTAACGTCAGATTCGAACAATTCAGCCCCTCGAATGGCGGGATAATCTTGGGCGGCATTTGCGCGGATAGTCGCACAAGCATGAGGATTATACTCATACAGGGCTATTGGCTTGAAGCCACTGGCATGTAGCCCCAAGGCAAGGCCGCCCGCACCAACAAAAAGTTCAACTGTCTGAAATTCAGATTGCATCGGTTCCACGTTTCAGGCGAGAACTATATGCGGCGATCTTCGCCAATACAACCTTAGCATTCGGCCTTTGGCCTTTCAGGTGCTCCGCCCAAATCCTGCCAGGATGAATGACATCCCATTCGGACATCGCCTGCTCATATCTCCCAGAACCCGGATCATGGTTTCCAAAACCATCCACCAGTGAATTCCATAATGGCGTAAACTTACGAATAAGGGCGTTTTCAACTGTCGAAATCAGGTCAACTGAGGTGCCTATCATGACCATGAAGCGGCATTGAAATGCGGACAATTTCAAAGACCTGACCTGCTCAATGCTTCGCGCGTGTTCTCGCAACCTCCCAGACAATTCGGCTGTGTCGCCAAAAGCGACAAGTCGGGATTGTCTCCATCCACGCGGCACCGCTTTTCCCACGTAGATTGGAAGCGAGCCAGAACAAGCCAGATTTGCCTGAGAAATCGACGCGTATGGTTGGAACTTGCCCGTATAATACAAGGCATACACTCCCGCTCCTTGAAACTCGCAATTAGGTGGGAGTTCTTTGAGGGGCGTTTTACAAAAACACTCCACTGCTTGAACAATTAAGCTTTCGAGTTGGGGTGAAAGGTAGTGGTGTTTGTGGTCTTCCATGTGATTCAAATACGTGGGTTCTTCTGCGCGTCAACGCCTCTAAGCAACTCAGAAGGAGTTACTTGCAACGCGTTCGAAATTTGAACGAGGACAAAAAGAGTTGGGTTGCGTTGGCCTCTCTCAACTTGACTGATGTATGTCCGATGCAGGTCCGACGCGGCAGCCAAATCCTCTTGAGACCACTCTCGCAAAAGCCTCAGGCGTCTGATGTTTTCACCAAGCTGCTTTGTAATGCTCACAAAGCCGCGAGGATGAACGATGCATACTAGAAGTCTATAGACTAGAAGTAACAATTGAACGCTGGGCCAAACTTGCGAAGGACGTAAAAGGGGCATCCATCTGGATTTGGCCCGTCCTGGCGTCGCTTTGGACAGGATGGCGGTAGGGTGTTGAATTGATGGGGATTTGCCTTGGTCGATTCATTCAGAATTTGTTCCTCAAATCACGATACCAATCAAGGAACAAGCTCCTTAAGCCTGTTTTTGCTCAATTCAACACCCTAGGATGGCGGTGCTGGAAGCAAAAGCGCAACGACCCGCGAAGGCATGGAGGAGAGGTGCTTTGCGAAGAGGATTTGGCGAAAACGCCAAAACGGGACAATTGCAAAGTCATGCTGGCCGCAGAGTTATGCGCGAACACGACGATGATCAAGGAGTGGATTGCCACACGTCTGCGCATGGTTAATCGAGGGTATTTGAGCTGGCTATTGAAAATAATACAGACGTAAATATGACAATACAAAACATGACAATAGTTGCCTTTTCCTTTTAGAATTTTAAAATTGAACTGTCTGAGACAGGCTCTATACTTTGAACGAGTAAGAATGTTACTATTTGCACCGAGAAGAAGGAACGATCTTACCCATTTACAGTATAGTTAGTGTCTGGCAGGAAACTCGTAATGTGTTAATAGTTAGATAGATAAGATGAAATTTGGCTTCGAATGTTTTTGATCATACTGCAAAAAAACAGCGTTTTTGGCCATTTCGCGATTATTTGCGAAATTCCACCCGAATCATTCGCGCTCCATTCTATTCACAACATGCTTATTATAAATGCGTTACGAGTTTCATGCCAGACACTAGTTAGAGAGTTGGAAATTTAAGAATTACCAGTGAATCGGCAAAAATGGCCCAGTTGCAGGCACTTTTAAATCTTCCAACTCCCTTATTCATAACAAAAACAAAACCTATTGCAAAACAATGAAAGATTCCGAATACGCAAGTTTTAGAACCGAGATTCTTGGCTACTCCAATCAAGTTATTGAGCTATCCAAGTTCTCTTTCACCATCACATCTGCATTCCTCGGCTGGGGTCTTACTACATCCAGCATTTACGCATCAGTTATTGTCCTCACGCCGTTGCTGTTCCTTGCCCCAGCATTCATACTTTCGATGTCCGCCCGCCAAAATGCAGTTCGTATTGCTTCCTACCTTAGGGCTTTCTGCGAGGAAAAAGAATATCCCTATGAGGCGCGCCTTACTGACTGGCGCAAACTGCGCAAGGGTGGAGATGCTTGCCAAAAATGCGTTGAAGAATGGAACAGACAAAGAAAGACGGGAGAAACACCCTGCTCCATTCCCTCCAATAATAAGAAACTTCATTGGGCAAGCTACCAATGGGGTGTAACCCTGCAAATACTCGTCCAGAGTATCGTGTGCTTTGTAGCGGGCTTAATTTTCGCGTTAAACGCACCAACAAACAGATGCTTTTATCTGTGCATCGTCGTCTTGGTGGCATTAATCTACGTAATTATTGCAATACGCTCCGGCATCTCCCCAAAAACTATTAGTATTGGTATGGGCGGCGACTTTGAAACACAATGTTACAGCTTGTGGAAATATATTAAGGACAATCGGCCCGAACCAAGCACGGCTGATTCAAGATTGATATAGGAGCGGAGGGGGATTGATCTCAGGAGTAAGAACTTTGAGTTGGGCGGCCCAATGACGGCGGTTGG
>CAIUEN010000359.1 GCA_903898185.1 uncultured Verrucomicrobiales bacterium | reverse complement strand
TTCAATACAATATGCTCTATTTCAATTATTTATCTCGTTTTCTGCCAGACACTATGTAAGACTCCCCAAGGCAGAGGACTCGAAACCTGTTTTGGTATTCGCGGCTCCGTTGATCACTCCAAATATGGCGCAGATTGTCCAGGAGAACGGTTGGAGTTGGTTCGATCTGGCTGGGAACTGTTATCTGAATATCCCCAATGTCCTTCTCATAGAACGCAAGGGGAACGACCCGGTCCACAAAACGCCGCGCCCGAGCGCCAACTTGAGCACTCCGGAATCGGCGCGCGTCATCCGCGCCTTACTGGTTCCCGAGCACGTCGGGAAAACCTGGACTCAGAGAGAAATGCAGCTGCATTGCGAACCCAACGTCAGCCTTGGGCTAGTAAACAAGGTTGTACGCCATCTCACGGATGAAGCCTACGTTGAACTCGTCAAGGAAGGTTTCCGGATCCGGGATCCATTCAAGTTGCTCACTGCCTGGCGCGATGCGTATCGTTTCGATCGCCACACGCAGCACCGCTACTTCACGCTGAAAAAGGGGTCTGATCTGCAACAGGCTTTGGGTTCCCTGGAATCGATCACCGGTGGGCACGCGGCGTACTGCGCTTTCACGGCGGCAGATTTCCAGGCTCCGCATGTGCGACAGGCCAAAACTTGGCTATTTGTTGGGTCGGAATGGGAAGACGCATTCGCCTCAGCTCTGGAAGCCAAACGAGTCGATACGGGTGAGAACATGCTGGTCCTTGTTCCAGAGGATCCGGGCGTCTTTTACCTTCAGGAATCTGAGGGCAACAGATTGGCCTGCACCAACCCGGTGCAAACCTACGTCGATCTGTGGCATTGCGGCGGTCGGGGGCAGGAAGCAGCCGAGGCCTTGCTCGAACAGAAACTCAAACCGGAATGGAACCTGAGGATTCCGGCATGAAAAACAAACCACGGCACCAGAATCACCGTGCTAACCGATGCAGAACCATGTAAAAAGCAGCACCGTATGAGAATTGACCGCCTCGAAATAGAGAATTTTAAGAAGTATGCAAGGCAAGCCTTCGATTTCCACCCGAAGTTCACATTGCTTGTGGGTGACAATGGTGCCGGTAAAACAACTGTGCTGGATGCCTTGGCGGTGGCTTTGGGAATCTGGCATAAAGCAGCTCCTTCAAGCAGCGGTTGGAGAAATATTCTAAAGGAGGAAGTTCGATTGGATCCTGTGGACGCGGGGGATCGAATTATTTGGAAGCTGGCTCTGCCAGCAAAGATCACCGCCACGGGAACTATAGGACGAACGCAGGGATTAAGTTGGACAAGGATGATTCGCCAAGGCGGCTCGCGCACAACGAACGCCGAGGCGCATGATGCAGAAAATGCTATAGTTGAACTGGTTCAGGGGGCTGAGTCACAACAGCAGTTATTGCCAGTCCTGGCTTATTACGGTGCTGGGCGTGCATGGAAACCCACCAACAAACGCTCTACCGGACCGATTGACACGGGCAAAGCGCAACAATTTGACGCCTACCGAAATTGTCTCGACACGCGCATCCGCGACCAGGAATTAAACGATTGGTTTCTGTTTGAAACGGCGGCAATAAACGGAGATAGAGAAGGCCGCCCGGGTTACCGATCGGTCAAACAAGCGGTGCTGGCATGCATTCCCGATTCAGAAGCAGTGCGCTATGACTCAAATCTGAAAGAGATAGTGCTCACCATTAAAGGAAACCAGCAGCCATTTTCCAATTTGAGCGCCGGGCAGCGAATGATGCTGGCAATGGTGGCAGATATTGCGATCAAGGCCGTAACTCTCAACTCCTATTTGCTCGGACCTGACCACCCAGGAGCAATGGATCCTCAGCATCTTTTGAGAGAATCGCCCGGTGTGGTTCTGATCGACGAACTCGATGTTCATTTGCATCCCAAATGGCAACGGCGTGTCGCGACTGATTTGAAGAACACCTTCCCTGGCATCCAGTTTATTTGCACGTCCCATTCCCCGCAGGTTATCGGGGAAGTG
>CAIUEN010000358.1 GCA_903898185.1 uncultured Verrucomicrobiales bacterium | reverse complement strand
TTGAGGGGTAATTACGATGCACAGACCGGCGTTCCCACGCGGAAATGCTTTCCCCAACAATAGTTCAAGAAATGTTCAACTTTGGTTCCAAAAAGTGGGAATCTTCTGAGGCTGGAAACGGGCCGGTTTTCTACGGGCTAGAGTGGGCCCAACTTCCAGCAAGCGGCGGCGGCGAGTCTTGGCGTGTTGACCGCTGATCTCGATGTAGCCGGGTGTCCGGTGCAAATCTTCCCAGCGCAGACGCAAGGCTTCCTCCAGCCGTGCCCCTCCAAGAGCCTGCAATGCGGTCACAGCGCGAAGAGCTCCTTCACTGGCGCCTAATATCTTTAACAGTTCGCCGGGAGCGTAAAACTCGATTCTGGCATCTAGCAAAGGCTCCATCTGCATTACATCGCATTCCAATAGTTTTTGAAGTTGATGCGGTTCAACGTAATCTTTCCGACCAGTCCAGCGCAGCCACATCCCAACGGTGACCCGGCGGTCGTTCCTGGCCTTTGCGGAAAGATTGGAAAATTGGGCGAGGTATTTTTCAATTAAGTCAGGCAGCAAATCGGAAACTAAATGGCCGGGAAACGTTCCGCTGAACTTCGACAACCAAGTTTCCACATTTCGGGCATAAACAGGAGATAGCCGCGCACGCTCGCCCGGATTGGTTTCTTTGCATTTGCGGGAATTGATAAACTCACTGATGGCCTCGGTAATGGTTTTAGGCTTCACGTTCGCCAAGGTGCGGCTATAGACGTTTACGGCTTCCAAGAGCGTAGAGCCCGGCTGTAGCAGCTTGGTGGCAGCAATGCAGGTGGAGACGGCTTCCAGCGCGGAAAGCTGCCTGCCGGTCTCACGACGATACGCGGATAGCATCTCCCTGATGTTGATGGCATCTTGGCTTTCCTTGGCGGTCAGCCCAGCGGATTGTTGGCCCTTGTGAATTTCGCGCAATTTCTCTTCGGCGGCGGTCTTTGCGTCGCCATAGCTTGAAAAAGTCAGCATCTTGCGCTTGCCCGCGGATTTGAAGCTGATGCGATAAAACGGGAAATCCTTTGCGGGGCGGTAGATTTTCGCCCGTTGGCCTTTGTGTCCAACTGTGACGGGGAAAGTCACTCGTTTGTCTGAATTCCGGACTGATTTCAGTGCAAATTCTGTGCAAGTAATCGACGAATCCTTGTTTTCCTCAATAAAAATGGCTCCAGAGGTAGGGCTCGCGTCTATAAATGCCCCATTTTATTGGGCTTTCCAAATGTAATGTAGAGGGGATTTGATCACTATTCAAGCCTGCTCTTCACAACCGCTGCACTACGTTGTCACTACTTTTTTCTGACACTTTTTCTGACACTTCCCCACCAGCAACGGACGCGAAGGACGTTTTCAGAAACATGGCGCGGAATGTTACACTTGTTGTTTACATTACTCCATGCGCTCTTTGCTGAGGACTTCTGCTTGATCCACATCTCTTCTGGGTAGAAGGCGCGTTTTACAAAGTTTTGAACTTGCAAGTCGGTGAAACGTTGGGCAAATTGCGACCAAACAAATTAACATTATGGCTATATTCGCTCTCGACCTCACCAAACAGACACCCCGCAGTCCACGGGTGCGACTGGGCGGCTTCGTCATTCTTCCCCGTTGCCTCGACAAAGGTCGCGCGACCATCATCGGCAAGAATGGCGAATACAGTTACAATTGTCCGTTGGATCAACGGTTTTTGAATTTCGTCGGCATCAAGGCAGACGCCCTGAAAAAACAACTCGCCACCGGTAAGGGAGACGGGGACATTTTGGCATGGATCACTGCCAGCGCGAAGTTCAAGCGTAGCGAACAGGAAATCGCCCAATGGTCAGCCTATGTGGAGCAGCGCGTTCCGACAGACCCCGAAACGCGAGAATACGTCAACGTCAATCACAAGAAATACGGACCAAAACGTGAGGACATCGGAACGTTCTTTGACCTGCTGGATTTGGACGATTACGTTAGCTTCGGAGGTAATGCCTAGAAAATGGCTTTTAATGAACCGTGCCAACATTTATTGACAGTCGAAGCCGATGGCGCATTAGCGAGTTATTGCGAGTTCATTGGCGTTTATTCGCCATTTAACGTTTTAATGGCCTTGCTGGAATGCCACGCCCAGCAAGCCCATATTTTGAAACTGCAAATGGCATCAATGTGGGCGTCGCGCTGGCCAAGGAGGTTCCTATGGGGGCTTCTTTGGTTGCCGTGTTTTCTGACGCGCCACCGGCGGAATCGGACTATCGCTTGCGATAGGGGTTAGGCGTTAGTTTTTGCACCGAGAAGAAGAAAACGATCTTACCCGTTTACAGTATAATTACAGTTCATTGACTAGAATTGAGACGTCTTGCGAGAGGCGATCCTGCGTGCTGGCATCTGGGAGTTTTCCTCGCGGAGCTCTTGCTTGGCCTCGGCAATGCGCCTCTGTAACGAAACCAGCACGGTATGGGTGCGGCTGGGCGGCGCCTTCCGCATCAATCCGACGATGATATTCTCGGCATCCTGGAGTTCGGCAAGGACGTTGTCGCTCGGTTGTTCCATGTCCCAGCGTTTCATTTCCCCAGCGGCTTCCAAAGCGCGTTTCACGTCCTTTTCTTTAATCAGTCCGTTCAGCGCTCCGGCAAAGATCTCGGCAACCCAACCGGCCCGCTCGTTGTCCAGATCTGCCGTCAAACGCCAGAGGTTGACGACGTGGTGCATGTTGTAGAGGGACCAGAGGAATTTGCGCAATTGCATTCCGCCGCCAGTCTCTGGTCCTTCTTTGATGGTGAGGGCGATTCCGGCCAGCGCTTGATCCGCGCTCTTTTTCTCGGCTCGTTCCTGGGTCAAGTCATCGTCGGAACGAAAGGCGTGCATCTTCAACATCTGGTCCACCATGATGGTGACGGTCTGTCGATTGGCGTTGCGGAAGTCCGCTTTGTAGGTGGTGCTCTCGGCACCCGGATCGGCAATGAATTGGGTACCATCGACCCGGATTTGGGCTTTGCCGTTTGTGAATGTGTTCTCCGAAGACTTGGCGAATCCCTTTCCAGCCAGCATTTCGATAAACCAGGTTTCTGTGGCGAGGGATTTTTGGGTGATTACATGTTCCATAATTCGATTATCTCATGAATTTTAGGTGCTAATCAAATAGGCCGGACAAGCTCAACAGGAGCATGTTGGCACAACTGTTACGACTCGGCTCTATGAGAGTTTTCATGGTGTTTTGAATTTGCCGATAGTTCAGGAAACGCCTGGATTGAAAATGAAGCCGGGCGCATGACTACAATTGCTGATGTGAACAGCACGGAATTCTTGCCATCGCCGAGTTTCAGCCGACCGCGCAGGAAGCGGATTTCGTGCTTCATGGCAAATCGATGCCAACAAACCGTATCCGTGCGGGACGGGGTGAGACAAACGACGGTGGATTCCTTGCGCGTGGTCACATCGTGCGCCTTTGACATCCACGTTGCGATTTCGTCTCCATAAGGCGGGTTCATGAAAACGACCTCGTGGGACCAAGATTTGAGAAGTTTATTCTCGTCCCGCGTGAAATGTTTGTTGCATTTCGCATTGCCATGCGTGGAGCATAGATCAAGCGTGAATCCGAACTCCTTGTCGATGGCATCGAAAAGCCATTGTGGAGTTGTCCACTCTGGGGTTTGGGACGAAAAATATGCACTCAGCGCCCGGCCCGCATCATCAGGTAATGCCGCAACCGAGAGCTCCGTTGTATTTGATAATGTATTTTTCATTGATCAGCGTGATCAATGATAGGAAAAGAAAACGGAGGGTGTTAAAGAGTTGTAAGGGAGTTATCGCAGGTTATGCAGAATAGCCCCAAAACCCGGTCATGTCAGACTGAATGCAAGAATTTCATCAAGCAACAACTCGCCCGCGTAATCAAGGTCGCCTTTCAAATTTAAGCGGCTCCCAAATTCGGCAGTTGGAACCAATGCGGTATGTCATCAACCAGAAGCAGGGTGTGAAAAGAGTGCTGGGCGTCAGTTATCTGACTGTGTTGTGGTGGTGGTTGCACAAGCGTAAGGTCGCTGCTTCGGGACTGGGGCGTTGAGTTGCATACTGGCATTGTGTTAATCTTGGATCACCAGCATTTCCAGTTTTTTAAACATCCTGCCCAGTTCCTGTTCCTCTTTGCCGCCGAATTCCCGTTCAATGGCTTTGCCCGAGCGTGAATCGCGGGCCGTCACCGTGACACGCCCGTCGGCATCGTAGCCCATTTCAATTTCAATGGGATAATTCTTCTCCGGAGCATGGAGTGGGCCGAACGAGAATGTTCCCAGCATTTCCGCTTCCGAATAGCCATCTTTGCGCTGCAATACTTCGACCGCAACATTCTGCTGATTCTCGCGCCGCGTATAAACGGTTTGTTTGAAGGAGACGGGCAAAGGAACATTCTTCTCAATGAGCGGATGGAATACCGGGCTGTTCTTTTCCGAGTCGAACACCCGCAGGCCAAGTTCGTTGGTGGTGACCATCTGGCGCAGGGGCGGGGCGGAGGTGTTGCCCGCGCCATGCAGTTGCTCGGCCAGCAGCGCCGCGCCATAGGCAATCGAGGCGTGCGGATGTTGCCGTCGCACCCTCTCCGGCGGCAGCCCGCTCATGCCGCGCACCAACCGTTCCACCGCTGGCACAAAGCTTGACCCACCCGTCATGATCAAATCGTCCACGTCATTCCATTGAACCCCCGCCGCCTTGAGAACATCGTTGCAAACAACCGTGCAGGCTTCCAGCCACGGCTCGATGGCGTTCTGGAACTGGTCGCGCGTAAGCGTAATCCGCGCGCTGCGGCCCGCCAGCAGCAGCGGCTTGGTGATCGCTCCCACACCGGGCTGCGACAACTCCAGCTTGGCGGCGGTGGCGAACTGCCGCAATCGCTGCCATGCCTGCAAATCATTGCGCACATCAACCCGATGTTGCGCCAGAAACTGCTCCCGCACCAGTCCCATGATCGCCTCGTCAAAATTCTTGCCGCCGATGTTTTTTGACCCTTCGGTCGCCAGCACATAAAGCCCCTTGGGCGTGGCGTGCAGCAGGGTGGCGTCAAGCGTGCCGCCGCCAATGTCAAAAACGAAAATGGACTGTTCGCCCCGTTTGGATTCCAAGCCAAAAAACGTCGCGGCAGCCACCGGTTCCTCCACCAGTCCCAAGATCGGCAGGTCTGCCAGACGCCCGGCATTGGTGGTCGCCCGGCGTTGCGCTTCGTTGAAATGCGCGGGCACCGAAATAACCACGCCGGTGATGTTTTCATTCAACGCCGCATCCGCATCGGCCCGCAGCTTGCGCAACACGAGCGAAGAAATCGCTTCCGGGCTGTAGGTGATTCCCTGATGGTCGGTATAGACCGTGACATTCTCTCCCATCGAGAGCTTGGGGAAGCGACAGACTTCCAAGCCCGGCTCCTCGGCCAGCAAGTCCTCGACCACATCGCCCACCAGGCACCCGCGCTGGCCGATGTGAACGACCGAAGGGGTCTGAAAACGCTGCGGGTTATTGCGGCAGGGGCAAGTCACCGGCATGCCGGACGCGTTGACATAACTCACCAGCGAGAAAGTCGTGCCAAGATCAATTCCTACAATCATGCTCACCCTGAAATAAAGAGAAAACCGCCGCTAATCAAGCGTGGAATGAGAAACGGGCAACGCGCGCAAGTATTCACACAAGGATACGAAGAGATATTTGATGCGTTTCACACGAAGACACGAAGGCACAAAGGGGAGGGAGCATGAACTTGTCCGACAGTTGATTTGATGCTGACGGAACACTGCACCAGCCCGTGCCGCAGAATTTGCGGCGGGGAAAGGTGAAGGTCATCGCCATGTTGGAAACCGAACCGCAATACACCAACTGCCCGACGTGGAAAATGGCTGTGGCAGCGCTTCGTCAATTTGCGCGAGATGGGCACGTTCAAGAACATCACCAACTTCTCTCTCCGAATAGCCAAGATGCCTGTTCTACTCTGAAATCTGAATAGTCAAAAAATTCGCCGCTTCGCGGCGGTTAGATAAAAGAGTAAGAGGGTAAAAGAACAAAGGATAAAACCGCCGTCACCTTGCAGCCGAGCCCCCAACCACCAACACAACACGGAAACCGTAGTCGCTGTTGCGAATACCAGGCGCGTCGATGAAGCGGAGCGACGACAGCAGGTTGCCGGAATAGTCATTGAGCCAAGAACCACCGCGCAACACGCGGTATTTCTGCTCGCCATCATACCAGTCCTCACACCATTGCCACAAATTCCCTCCCATGTCATATAAACCGTATTTGTTCGCTTTAAAGCTCCCAACAGGCGACGTCCTTGAATACCCATCACGGTAGCCATCAATCGTGACAAAGTTGCTAGGCCAGTTTGCATCTCTGGCCTCGCTCCCAGCGTAATTCCCTGCTCCTTCCGGAGGCGGCCATTGAGTACCCCAATGATAGATACCCTTAATCAGCCCACTCTTATCCTTGGGAGTGTTCCCATCCTCACGCCCCAATCCCTCTGCCATACTCCATTCAGCATCGCTCGGCAGCCGGTAACTCTGCCCCTCGCTAATAAGCCCCTCTTTCCTCTCCTTCTTGGTCAGCCAGTCACAATACGCCTTCGCATCCTCCCAACTCACCCCGCATACCGGATGGGTTGGCCCCTGCTCAAATCCAGGATTCTTCCAGGTATCCCCTCGCTGCTTCCACCCATCCGACCTCAATGACCACATTCCACTGGTCGCATCATATCCCGTCGCATTGACAAACGCTTCAAAATCCTTCACCCGCACATCCCATATCCCAAATAATACCTCTACTCCAGTCACTGGCGCAAAAATCTGGCCCAAGCTGTTGGTACACCGTTCTCCGACCTCAGGATACTTGGACTCGTCCAGTTTCGCATTCAACACCAACTCCTTTGTCCCTTCCACCATACCACTGACCGTCACTCTCTTGTGCTTGGCCAGTTTCAAAGTATAACTCACCTCTCCAGCGATCACTTCCTTCAACTCCAAAGGCGTCATTCCAAGCTCCTGGCTCCCGCCCCACACGGTTGCGCCCGATGGCTCGCTGACCACTTTCACGTTGCCGGTAATGGGTTTGAGCTTGATCGTTCCCACGTCCATAAAATCATTCTCCTTAATCTCCACCACCCGGCTCTCCGACTCATATCCTTCCAAGCTCACTCGCAACGGATACTTCCCAATCTTGACTCCCTTGAAGGTTGCCGGGCTTTGCTGCATATCCTCACCGCCTAATGTTACTGTCGCCCCGCTCGGATATGTTTTGATCATCAACCCTCCTTTGGCGTTGGCTTTTTCCCAATACCATCCTCCAACGGCCAAGCCAGCAATCAACACCGCGATCAGCGCATTGATCCCGGACGATTTCCGTTTCTTGGGTTCATTCGTTGGTTGAGCCGACGCGGCGGCTTGAGTCGGCAAAGGCACTGCACCGCTCGCTGCCTCGGAGCGTGGAGTGTCAAACACCGGACGCAAACTGGGCAGGTCTGATTGATCCTCACCCGCTGCCAGGGTTTCGTAGGCCTCGTCCAACCGACGCAGCCCCTCGCGGTACTTGGCTTGCAGACCTGGGGTCGGCGCTTGTGCAATTTTTTGCTCCAATTTATTGCGCTGTTCTTTGAACAAGACGGCGCGTTCTTCGGCTGTAACTCCAGTGCGGAGTCCAAGGACTTGAATGGCTTCTTCGGATGTCATGGTTATTCCGGTGTCAAATCAGATAAATCGCTCAACTAATGAGCTGTTTGCTGCCAGACTGCCTTCCATTTTGCAAGAAATTTTATATGAGTTTCACACGAAGACACAAAGGCACAAAGGGGAGAGGGGGTATGAATTTGCCCGACGGCTGATTTTTGCGCCAGAAACAAGGAACGATCTCACCGGTTTAAAAAATATCTCCCCTTCATCTTCGTGCCTTTGTGTCTTCGTGTGAAACTCATTCATTTTTGAGTGAGGAACAGGGAACGTTCTTATCCGTTTAAAGTATCTTGGGCGAAGGGGGGCTGCGCAACAGATCGGTCACTTGCTGGGCCAAGTCTGTCCGGATGCGCTCCAATCCCCGGATGATACTTTCACATTCGCCGCGCTGGCCATCCATCTGGCGCAGGCGTTCATCCAAGCCGCGTGTTTTGTCGGTTGCTTGCTGGCGTTGGTTTTCGGTGGAGCGCCGCCGCTGTTGTTCGACGCTCTGGAGATGCTGGGTGACCTGCTGGCTGGCGTTGCGCGCAATTTGCTGGAGGAACTGGGTCAACTGGCCCTGCTCCTCGCGAAGAATGTCCGAGATCACCCGTTTGAGCTCCTGAAATACGCCATCGCGCAACCGCTCCAACTCCTTGCCCAAGAGGTGATGGCGCTCCCGCTTGAAGGCGACAAATGTCCAGCCCAGCCCCAGAAGAAAGACCGGCAGGAAGGCGTAGCTGACATATTTTTGGAGAGTCGCCTTGCCATGTTCGCCGCCCAATATGCTGGCCAAACCGCCAAAAATCATCACCGACATCATCAGCAACATCAGCGGTTGGCGGGCTTCGTTGATCCGATGCATGATCGTCGGACGGGGAATCTCGCCGCGATAACGCAACTCCGGCTTGGCCAGGACGACGGCGGCATCCCAGAGTTTTTTCTGGTCGGGATGCTCAATCTGAAGATGGCACTTGACGCCGGAGATTTCGTCAACCCGTGCATCGACTTCCGAGAAGGTGTTCTCCAGCGCCTCATGAATCATGCGCAAGCTTTCCATCAAATGGTTGTAGCCGGATTGAGTCAGCGCAGCGCGCAGCGCCTCCGTCCGCGTTTCGCGCAGGGTCAGCCGGATGGCGGCATCCAGTTCGGCATGTTCCAGGTCGGCTTCGCTGATGCTTTCGACAGCCTCCCGCAATGCCTTGTAGGCGGGGCCATCGTTCAGGAGCGTAACGCGGGATTGTTCTTCAAGCTTGCGGCGGAGGGACTCGAAATCGTCCTGCAACCGCTGGCGAACCTCCTCGCTCACGGCGCGGAATTTCTGGTCGTCATCGGGACGCGACACCAGCCCTGCGGACATCAGGCGTCGTTTGGCGCGCAGGCTGTTGGCTTGGCGGCCCAGTTCGTCGATAAGCAAGGTCAGGGCAGATTCGATCTGCCCGCGACGGCTCGATTCAAGCAAGGCTTTGCGCAGGTCGCTCTCCTCGGCGGTCAACGGCTGCAAATAATCCGGCGGATTGACCGGCGGCTCGGTGGTGGTCAAAACAATGGGGGGTTGCGCGCCGCCGCCGAGCTTGGCGGCCCAAGAACCGGATGCGACAGGCGTTGGCGGAGCGCCTTCGGGCACAATATCAACAAAAACCGGCTGGCAGCCAGCCACCCGTTCCTTGAGCATCCGCAGCAGAACAAGATCGGCCTCGGCCACCTCGGCGGCGGCGGGTCCGGCCACGAAGAGCCACAGGGCTTGATCAGCCAGTGCGGAGAGCAGGGCGGAGGTTTCACGCAAGCTGCGCAGCCCTTCGGGCACCAGCAATCGCAGCCCGCGCCGCTGTTGTTTGCTGGCCAGCTTGAGGCGCAACGGGTCCATCCAGTTCCGCTCGGCGCCGGATTGCACGATGTCATCCTCCTTCAAGGCGCGCAGAAAATCGCCCAGATCGTCAAACTCGCGATGCCTCCCGCCTCGCTCCACGCTGAACCCGCGTTCCTGAAGGGTGACCTCGGTGTAGCCAATCCGCCCAGGCACAACCACTTTGCAAACATGGTAATCCTGCCCCAGCAAATGGCTCAGGGCGACCGAGGCGGACTCGGCATCCAGTCCGACGAGCACGGCGGTAATGGGCGCGTGCGCCAACAACTGGGTCAGGCGCTGAAAACTCTCGGTCAGCGGCATTTCCGCCTGCCCGGCCTCGATGGCTGAGGTGATCTGCGCCCCGCGCGCGGCGGCGCGGTTGAGTTCAGTTGCGGCGCGATTGAACAATTCTCTGTGCGTTTCCATGCGGCACGATTGCGTTTCTTGAGCCTGATAACGATTTCCTTAACATTATCCAAACGGCGGAAGATGGCCATATCAAAAATCCGACCGGAAAGTGACCGGGGGAAGGCTCACACAAAGACACAAAGGCGGATATTGTAACTGGCCATGCAGGATTACAGCCTTTTTCCCGTGCGACAGGAATTTCCAATAATGAAGTGAAAAAGCGTTTCAACCGCTGACATTCTCGTGCTGGGGGGCTTGTTCCTCGGCTTGTCGCCGGTGCTGCTGTTCTTGAATAATCTCTTGCGGGGTACGAATCGCGATTTCGTTCCAAAACCGTTGGAAGTGCTCTTTGTTGAATGTGAGCACCTGATCCGCGCTGGCTGTTTTCGCGGCGGCAACGATGGAAGTGTCATGGACTTGCTTGCCACAAACGCCGTATTTGGTGGCAAGATTTTGCCACAGTGCATGAACATCCGGCACGTCGGGAGCAAACAGAAAAAAACTTTCACGCCACTCTCGTAACGATGCAACGGTTTCGTCAGGAGTCATTCCGAGACCGTTTTCGGCACGAGGGCGAGTAGCAACTGCCCAGAACTCTCGTTCGACCTGAGGGCAAATGATTAGAACTGTGCCTTTCTGGATGGCAATCCGCAGTGCTTGTCGGGCTTCTTCGTGCTGAGGGTCATCACGTCTGGCAAGACGACAGAGGATGTTTGAATCGACCAATATGCGCATGTGCTGTTATGATCCTAGTACCGTGAGTTGTAAATTCGTGAGTCGGTTGAACTCTCATTTTGCTGGGTAAAAGAAGCGTCAATCCGACTCACGAATTTACGACTCACGGTACTAGTCATAAATGCTGTCGCGGCTGGCATCGACCGGCGGGCCTTGACGTTCCATAACTTTTGACATTGCTTTGTCAAAACGACCAAGTCGCTCGGTTTTAGGAATCCGCGTCGCATCCAAGATGGCAGTTCCAGTTTCAATCTCATCGTCGGTGCTTATCTTGGCCGAATATGGTATCCGATGGACGCGAAACAGGTCTTCAGTTTCGTGGAATCCTAAGCCAAGGATCGCGGCGACCTTTCTGCGCGACAGCCGACCGCGAGCGCACTCATCAATGAGCAGAGCTTCGAGGGCACGCCTCGGAAGCGTCTCCCGTGCATAGCCCAGATCCTTGGCGACAATCTCTGGCACTTCAATTGTGATTTTCATATGCGTTCTCAATAATAAACAGCGCTATTAAACTCTACCACAAAACGCCAAGCGACACAAAATGGCCGCGATGGGGGCCGTGACTTTCGGACAAGGCTTGCGCCTGACTTACCGGCCACGGCCCCGCGCCGCGTCTTTTCCCCGCTCCAGGGGCGTGGGGGCAGCGGTTAGGCTGGCCTCTTGGCTCTGGTCTGGCAGAAAGGGCCCGCCAGACATCTCGCTAAACGGGTAAGCCTTCCGGGAAGACATCCCCACCAACACACAACGGAAACCAATGTTGTTGTTCCGATTGTCGGGCGTGTTGTTGTTGCGGTTCGACGACAACAAGTTGTCGGCATTGTTGTTGTTCCACGACGCGCCGCGCAACACACGGGACGTCTTCCGCTGCCGCCGCTTCAGCCGGGCTTCCAATGGGTGGCGGGCGTATGCGCGCCGCAACCCTTGAGAATTCCCTTCCCGGCTAAATTGATACCATGCAAAAACCGTTGCTGTCAGGCGCTTCATATCGCCTCGCTTGAACCATTCACTGCGCCGCCGTTCAAATCGCCGTTTGGTCGCGCCCAGAATCCGTGGCGCCAGCCCCGGTTGAAATCGAAATCCACAGAAGGGCACCCCCTCGTGCGTGGCTAACAGGCGCGATTTTGGCTCCGCCAGCTTAAGTCTCAGCCCAGCCAATTGGCGGACTATTCCCGCGTGCAATTCCCACAGCCGGGGCTTATCATCTCCAAACAAAAGGAAGTCATCCGTGTAACGCAAATACGCCCCATGCCGTTGAATTTCGGCGACCCAGTGATCCATTGTGTCCAAGTAAAAATTCCCCCATAATTGGCTGGTCAAATTGCCAATGGGCAGTCCGCGCGGACGCTGCCCGGCTTCCAGCAAGTCATCCCCAGCAAACAGCGGCGCGGGAATTTCCAGTCCGGTGCGATAGCTGTCAATGATTTTTTGAATAAGACCGAGTGCTCCCGGACAGCCAATGAACTCGCTCAGCTTTGCAAACAAAATCTTGTGATCGATATTGGGAAAAAACTTCCGCACATCACATTTCAGCACATAGCGATAACGATTGGTCAGTTGTCGGCAACATTCCCGCGCAGCGGTGGTTCCTTTGCCCACCTGGCAGGAAAAGCTGCGGGCAATAAACCGCCGCTCCAATACCGGCGCCATCAGGTTGCACAGCGCGTGATGCGCCACCCGATCTCCAAAAGGCGCGGCGGCGATCATCCGCCGCTTGGGATCGTGAATCTCAAAAAAACGGTAACCGCCGGGTTGATACGCTCCAGAAAGCAATTCCTCGTGAAGCCGCGCTATCTCGGTCTCTCTGCGCAACCACCATTCCTCGACGTCCGGTCTGCGACTTTTTCCAAGCCTCGCCTTTGCGGCGGCAAAGAACAGATTCTGCGTCGAAGCAATATTTTCAAGCGTGCAAAGCCGCGCCAACTGACGATGATTCATCTTCATGACAAACAAACCGCTCGAACGTCCTCCGATTCATACAGCCGTAACCGAACTGGTCGGCTGGACCCTTGACCGCAGCGCCAATATCCCCAAAAGCCACCGATTCTCTTTCGGCCAGCGGCTGGACAACATCACACTGGATGCCCTGATGCTGGTAACACAAACGATCTACGCCGCCCGTTCCAAAAAAGCGGGCCTGTTAGGCGACCTCAATCTGCTCCTTGAACAACTGCGCGTTCTCTGGAGACTGATCCATGCCCGGCACTGGATCAGCCAGCAACAACTGCTTTTCGTCAACCAGCGCATCGACGAAATCGGGCGCATGACCGGCGGCTGGCTCCGACAGCTCGATGCCCGCCCAAGTAAACCTTAACTCGACAGTTGAACTGCCGAATCGAGGGCAAATACAGGCCGTGACTTTCGGTCAAGGCTTGCGCCTTGCTTACCGGCCACGGCCTGCGCTGCGTCTTGTCCCCGGCTTCTCAGGGGCGTGGGCGGTGCGGTTAGGTGACTTCTTGGCTCTGGCCGGAGAGGCGCCATGCCCGTCCGGCATCTCGCCCGTCTTCGTTTTTTGCCACCTTGCAGCCGAGCCCCCAACCACCAACACAACACGGAAACCGTTGTTGTTGTTGCGATTACCAGGCGTGTTGTTGTTGCGGTTCGACGACAGCAGGTTGTCGGAATTGTCATTGTTCCATGATCCACCGCGCAACACGCGCTTCGGACGCACCAGCCACTTCCAGCATAGCCGCCCTTCGGCAACACGGCTGAAATCCGCAAAAAATGTAACTATCCAAGCAGCATAGCACAGTAAGTCGTAAATTCGTGAGTCGGTTGGACTCTCTTTACCCAGTAAAATCGAATAGGCAGCCTTGCCTGTTCAAAGCATAGCTGGTTCTCCCCAGAACAGGCAAGATGCCTGTTCTACTTTAATAATCAAAAAAAAATTCGCCGCTTCGCGGCGGTTAAGATAAAAGGGTAAAAGGGCAAAAGAATAAAGGATAAAACCGCCGTCACCTCGCAGCCGAGCCCCCAACCACCAACACAACACGGAAACCGAAGTTGAAGCGACCACCAGGCGTGAAGTCGAAGCGGTACGACGACAGCAGGCCGTCGGAATCGCCATCGCTCCATGAGCCACCGCGCAACACGCGGTATTTCTGCTCGTTATCATACCAGTCCTCGCACCACTGCCATACATTGCCTCCCATATCGTAGAGTGCATACCGATTCGCTCCAAAACTCCCAACCGGTGAGGTATTGTCGAAATCATCAACGCCAAGACTTGAGGCATAATTTCCCGCGCCCTTGGGCGGCGGCCATTGATTCCCCCACGGATAAACATCTTTGATCTGCATACTCTTACTTCCAGGCGTGCCGCTCCGGCTCTCGTTCAACCCCACTGCAACGCTCCATTCCCAATCCTCTGGCAATCGGTAACTCTGATTCTGCGAAATTCCCCCATCCTCCCTCTCCTTTTTCGTCAGCCATTTGCAATACCTCTGCGCATCATCCCAACTCACACACACCACCGGATGCGTCTCATCCTGCGCAAATCCAGGGTTCTTCCACCCAGCATCCACGCCGCTCGCCGCTTCCGCATACGCTCGGTAATCTTTCACCCTCACATCCCATATCCCAAACAACACATCCACCCCGGCCACAGGCGCAAACACCTGCCCAAAACTGTTAGTCCATCGTTCCCCGTTTTTTGGATAATGAAACTCCTCCAGTTTCGCATTCAAGACCAACTCCTGCCTCGCTTCCACGACACCACTGACGGCCACGCTCTTGTGCTTGGCCAGTTTCAATTTATAAGTTACCGTTCCAACGCTCACTTCCTTTAACTCCAAGGGCGTCGTTCCCAATTCCTGGCTCCCACTCCACACGCTCGCACCCGATGGATCGCTGGACACTTTCACGCTCCCGGAAACAAACTCATACGTGATGGGCACGGTTTGATGGGCGCGAACCGTTATGCTCTCGCTATAATCGGACCAACCGGGACGGGTCAGCGTGACCGTGTAATCACCGGTGGGGACACTGGTGATTTGAATCGGGACAGCTCTTTGGAACGGCCCTATCTCCCCCTTCGAGCCGACCAACCGACAGATCACTTCCGTTTGCGCATTCTTTACATCGACCGTTCCGGTGCTGCGCTCCAACTCGATCAAACCGACATCCCCAAACTCGTTTTCCTTCACCACCACCTCGCGCTTGACGGTTTCATAGTTATCCAGGGTGATGGTCAACACCTGTTTGCCTATCTTGAGACCTTTGAAGGTCGCCGGGCTTTTCTCAATCTGATCGGCTCCCAATGCCACCAGCGCTCCCTCTGGCTTGTTTTTGACGATCAATCCCCCGCGCGCATTGGCCAGCCGTTCAGCTTCCTTGATCGCCGCTTCGGATTCGGCTTGCTTCTCTTGTATAAAGGGGATCAGCCACGACGCCAGAATCAGGACGGCTGCCGCGACAAAAACTGCCGCCACCCAATTCTTTCTGCTGCCACCGTTGCCTGCTGGCGCTGGGTGAGTGGAATCGGGCTTGCCACCGCTCTCCGCTGAAAGACCGGAGGCGGCTGCCAATGCAGCATTGGGCCTGTTTTGCGTTGCCGCAGGTTCATTGAAATCAGGCCGCAAGCTGGGCAAATCCGAGTTGTCCTGGCTGGCTGCAAGCGTCTCATACGCCTCGTCCAAGCGCCGCAATGCCTCGCGGTATTTGGCTTCCAAACCGGGCGTGGGAGCCTAGGCAAGCTTCTGATCGAGTTTCTTGCGTTGTTCCTTGAACAAGGCGGCCCGTTCCTCGGCTGTGGCCCCGGCGGGGAGTCCAAGAATTTGATTGGCTTCTTCGGCTGTCATGGCTATTCTGGAGTCAAGTCAGGTAAATCGCCCGACATGAGCCATTTGCTTGCCAGACTGCCTTTCATTTTGCAAGAAATTTCATATGAGTTTCACACAAAGACACAAAGACACAAAGGCACAAAGAGGAATGGGTATGAATTTGCCCGACGGTTCATTTTTGCGCCAGAAACGAGGAACAACAATCTCACCTGCTTAAAATATCTTCCCCCTACTCTTCGTGCCTTTGTGTCTTTGTGTGAAATCCTCTGGTTACTTTTTGATCACTCGCAAAAACAGCTCGCCTTTTTGAATGGAATTTGCAAGATCAAGTCATGGCTGACAATACGACTGCTTTACAAGAAGATGCCACGGTTGCGCGTTTGAGCGCCTTGGAACAACAAGCGCAACAAGATGCGACCGCCGCGCAACAACGCGCCCAGGAAGCCCAGGTTGCCGCGCAAGCCGCCCACCAATCCGACCAATCCGCCAAACAACACGAACAAAGCGCTGCCCAATCCGACCAATCCACCAAACAACACGAACAGAGCGCTGCTCAAGCCGATCAATCCGCCAAGCAACACGAACAGAGCATTGCCCAAGCCGACCAATCCGCCAAACAACACGAACAGAGCATTGCCCAAGCCGACCAATCCGCCAAACAACACGAACAGAGCATTGCCCAAGCCGACCAATCCGCCAAACAACACGAACAGAGCGCTGCCCAATCCG
>CAIUEN010000357.1 GCA_903898185.1 uncultured Verrucomicrobiales bacterium | reverse complement strand
GTCAATTTGCGGGAGGCGTCTTTGATCACTTTGACGATGTCTAAAGAAGGAATATTCAAGGACATAAAATTTAACTCCTCTTCCTATTCTACACCTTTTTGGCCAAATCGCTGGTACTTTTTTAAGTTCCAACTCCCTAAAGCCAGATTGCTTGAGCGCGATCGTCACCGCTTTACGCAAAGCCGGCTCGTCTTCGACTAGCAGCAGAGTGCCGCCGCCTGCCGCTTTCGGGCCTTGCGCCACTTGGAGCGGCTTCTTGGGAATGGCTTTTGCCGATAGTGGCAAAAATATCCGAAAAACAGTTCCCTTGCCCAAGCGACTCTGCACTGTGATGATGCCACGGTGTGCCCGCACAATCCCCAAAACCACAGCCAGCCCCAAGCCGCGTCCTGTGAACTTGGTTGAGAAGAACGGATCGAACACTTTTCAATATCCTTGTCCGCTATCCCGCAGCCCTCGTCGGCCACTTTCAGACAGGCATACGCAGAGCCTTGGGTTTGGCAGTCAATGGGATAACGGTTGATATTGGGAATATCCTCTACGGCAATGGTCTTAACGGTCAGGTGAACAGCTCCCCACGTCTCATCCGCAGCCTCCCAGGCATTGGTGAGCAGGTTAGTCAGAATCTGTTGGATCTGGTTTGCGTTGGCATCAATGACCGGTCCGGGAGCGGCCAGACGGCTCTCCAAACTGACGCTTTGTGGCATGGCCGCGCGCAACATGGGCAGATGGTGTTGGCAGACTTCGGAAAGATCCAAGGGTTCGCGCCTGGCAGCAGTTTGCCCAAGGTAGGTCAGCATCAGAGTGCTCACTTCCGCCGCCTTGTGAGCCGACTGCATGGCATCGGTCAGGTCCTCAACCGATCTCAAATTTTGAGGCAGATCGTCCATGGCCAACTGCAGATTCATCATCACCGCTTGAAGCTGGTTGTTGAAGTGGTGGGCGATGGCTCCGGCCATGCGCCCCAGGCTTTCGGACTTCTGAAGCTGGCGGTTTTGAAACTCCAGTTTTTCCTTTGCATCCTCAACCCGTCTGCGCTCGGTGATATCCTTGGCAATACCCTCGCAACCAATGATTCTCCCAGCTTCGTCTCTTGTCTCTTAATGGAACCGCGCTTGATGTAAACCATCTCCAATATCCATCCATGTGACAGACTCGGTAATCGATGTCCGCTTGTCGTTGACCAGTCTCAATCACTTTTTGCAGCCATTGCAAGCAGCTTGGAATATCATCCGGGTGGACAAATTCTTGGAATGATTGTCCAAGAACTTCGGACACTGGGTAACCCAGAAGCACGGTCCAAGCAGGGGAAACGAAGATGAAGACACCCTCTGTGGTGATGGTATAGATGATGTCGTGACTGTTCTCGATCAAGCGGCGAAATTGTCCTTCGATCCGCTTGCGTTCGGTAATATCCGCAAAGGCTCCCACTGCCCCGTAAGGATGGGCTTCCGCATCCAATAACGGTACCGCATCGCCCAGAATCGTATGCACCGTTCCATCCTCAAAGACCAGATCGAACTCGTAGTCACGTATCTCCTTCCCATGCGCCGCCATTTGAACAGGCAACTGATCGGCGGGAATCTCTTTTCCGTCCTTCATTGTCCGAAAAGTCGTTGGGCGCTGTTCCGGCGGCGCAGACTTGGAAAAGTTGCTGAACGATGGAAGCCCCAGCAGTTTCTGAGTAACACGATTGCCGCTCATCTGGCGACACTCAACATCATGGGCAACAAAGACCGCTGTTGGCACGGCATCCATGATTGCGGCCAATTCGGTCGCATGCCGTTGTGCCTTGCTCATGGCAACCCGCAGTTCCTCCTCGGTCTTTCTGCGCTCGGTGATGTTCTCGTGAGCGACAACCACCCATGCCCGTTTTTCTTCCAGCGGCAGCACATTCATGCAGAACCATCGTTGCTCGGTGGCTGAATGGCAGGGATACTCCAAAGAGAAAGACGGCTGCGAGCGGTTCATGACCGCGCAAATGCCCTGCAATGCCGCCGTCGAGAACTCGTTCTCCGGTGAATCAATGGCCGACTGGCAGGCCGTAAAGTAATTTGCCCCTATGCGCACCCTTTCGGAATAGCCTCCATTCTCTCGGGCAAAGCGTCGCCAGGCTTCATTGACGGCCACGATAACTCCACTTTCGTCGAGCACCGCGATATGCGCGGAAAGTGAATTAATCACAGTTCGCCCGAACGCCTCGCTCTGTCGCAGTTCACGCGTGCGCAGTTCGAGCAAGTCCTGCACTCGCAGCAAGGCGCGCTCGCGTCGAGCGCGGGCGCAGAGTTCGATGATGTAGTCTGGTTTGAACGGTTTTAGCAGGTAGGCTGCGGCTCCCTTCTTCATCCAATCCAGGGCCAGTTCCGGTCCGGTGTCACCGGTAACCATCAGACAAACGCAGTCTGGCCGCAACGCGCGAAACTCCACAAGCAGAGCGTCGCCAAAGCCGTCGGGCAGGTGGTAGTCCAGCACAGCCACATCATAGGCGGTTCTTGCAAAGGCTTCGGAAGCCGCCTGGACTGTGAGTGCGGTTTCGGCTTGGTATCCGTGGTTCTCGAAGGTGTTCTTGATTATTCTGCAGAATTCGGCGCTGTCGTCCACGATCAGGACGCGCAACGGGTGGCGCAACTGTTTTCCGCTCAATATCGCCTGCACCTGTTCGCAGAAGCGTTCGCCGTCCACCGGAGAGGAAAGAAAGGCTTCGGCCCCCAAGTCGGCGGCGATGCGGGAGGATTGCTCGCCAGAGAAGGTGGCTGAAATCACCAAGATGGGAACCTGATTGAAGGCTTTGTAATCGGGTGAACGCAGCAAACGGCAGAATTGCCAGCCATCGATGCCCGGCATGTAGAGATCGGTAACGATCAGGGCGGGCGGGTTATCCGCACTGGAGGACAAGGCTATCAGGGCCGCCTCAGCCCTTGTGAAGGCGCGAGGTTCCAGGCCCGCCTTGCGCACCAACCCGGACAACAACTTGAGTTGAGTGGCATCGTCGTTGACAATTACCGCGAATGGAGAAGAGGGTTTCATTAAATCATGATTCTTTCTCTTAATGTTTTTTCATGGGCGCAATGCAACTCACGATGGAAATGAGGAATGGGGGAAATATCCAAATGGCGGAAATATCCAATATCCAACAAGGAATGTCCAATTTCCAAGGGGGGAGTCGATTTGCAAAACAAGCTGTCTGGCCTTCCCCCTTGGAACGACAGCTTGTTCCACAAATCGACTCTCATATTCCCACCTTCCCCTCCTTGGAAATTGGACATTATTGGATATTCAATCCTTTCCTCCGTAGCGCAGGTTTTCCAACCTGCCGTTTCGCCGACTTTCCAGTCGGCAGGGCGTCGGTAGCCAAACAACTGTTGGAATTACCGGCGCGCCACGCAGGTTGGAAAACCTGCGGAACGGCAGACAAGAATGTCTGCGCTACAGACGTGTGCAAATTTTTCATGGGGCATTCTCCAGCGCTTCTTTTAGCGCATTGAAGTGCGCATCCAGTTCGGTTACGCAGGCGCGGGCCGTAGCCATATCTCCCGCTTTGCCGGCTTGCTCCATCGTCCAGGCGAGGGCGCGCAAAGCTTCGCCTCCCACTACTGCGCAAGCGCCTTTGATTTTGTGGGCTTGCTGCTCGACGCGGCGGGCATCACCTGCCGCCACATGATTCTTCAACTGCGTGATTTCGTCGGGTATCTCTCCCAGAAATCCATTGAGCACCACCCGAGCCAAGTCCTTGTCATCCATCACTCGACTCATGAATGCCACACGGTCGAAGACAACAAGTTTCTTTTCCGGATTAGTAAGAACGACTTTTTCATCAGGCTCGCTGGCCGTCGGTTGATTCTCTTCGCCTTTTGGTTTGAGCCACTTTTTCAGGATCGCAACCAAAGTTGGTAGTTCGATTGGTTTGGTGAGGTAATCGTCCATGCCCGCCTGGATGCACTTTTCGCGGTCGCCTTGCATGGCATGAGCCGTCATGGCGATAATGGTTATCTGGTGGTTGAGAACACGCGATTGAGAATCGCGTATGGTTCTGGTGGCCTCCATCCCATCCATCTCCGGCATTTGCACGTCCATCAGCACCAAGTCGTAAGGCAATGTTGCGAGAGCTTTGACAGCCTCGACGCCGTTGGCGGCCACATCAACTGAAAGCCCCAGTTTCTTGAGAATGCCCACCGCGACTTGCTGGTTGGTGATATTATCCTCGGCGAGCAGAATGCGCGCATGTCCTAGATTCTTCCCCAAGGAGAGACCGGGCGTCGATGTTATCCTGGATGAGATAATCTCTTTGCCACTGATGACAGCCGTCAGCACGTCCAATAATTCCTGACGTCGAACAGGTTTGGGCAGCGTGGCGGCAAATCCGATTTCTTTGAGCTCTTGACAGCCACCAATTTGGCCCAGAGATGTGTGCAACACCAACCCAGTTTCATTGAGAATCTGATCGCTCTTGATGGCGCGGCCCAAGGATTTTCCATCCATGCCAGGCATCTGTTTATCCAGAATGGCGATCTTGAACGGATCCCATGTGGCTTGAGCTTGAATCAGCGCCCGCAGGGCGGAAGGGCCATCCACTGCCTCAGAGGGCCGCATGCCCCAAGTCTTCAGCAAAACCACGAGAATCTCCCTGTCAATGGGGATGTCATCGACAATCAAGACACGCACTCCGCGCAGATCGGCCAGCTCTGGCGCTACAACAGGCTCGCCAGAGGGTTGCTTGGCCAGGAGCGCCGTAAACCAGAATTCCGAGCCCTTGTCGGCCTCGCTTCGAACTCCAATCTCGCCCCCCATCAACTCCGTCAGTTGCTTTGAAATCGCCAAACCCAGCCCAGTGCCGCCGTAGGTGCGCGTCGTCGAGGCATCGACTTGCGAAAACTTTCCAAAGAGCCGTCCAATCTTGTTCGCAGGAATGCCAATCCCAGTGTCCTGCACGGCAAACCGCAGTCGCACATCGTTCGAGGTTTCCGAGACTAAACTAACACGGATGACAATTTGGCCTTGAGCCGTAAACTTGATGGCGTTGCCAGTCAAGTTGATAAGAATCTGTCGCAGGCGCCCCGGATCGCCCTGGAGGGCCGAAGGCACCTCCGGTGCCACCACGCATCCCAATGCCAGCCCTTTTTCATGAGCCCGAAGAGCCATCATCCCTACAAAATCGTCCAAGAAGCTGTGCAGACCAAAATTCAGAGTTTCCAGTTCAAGTTTCCCAGCCTCCATCTTGGAAAAATCGAGGATGTCATTGATCAGGGCGAGCAGGGCTTCCCCGCTGGCGCGAGCGGTCTGGGCATAGCGGCTCTGGTCTTCCGTCAGCTTCGTATCCATCAACAAACCGACCATCCCAAGCACTCCGTTCAGCGGCGTGCGGATTTCGTGGCTCATATTGGCCAGGAACTCACTCTTGGCAACATTGGCCAGCTCGGCACGAGCCGCCATGTCGTTAGCGCGCGCGGTGGCCTCTTCGAGGTTGTGGTTGGTCTCCACCAGTTTTTCCTCAACTCGTTTGCGATCGGTGATGTCATTCATTATCCAGATTGAACCTTCAATTTGATTCTGCGGGTCCACGGATCTGCCGGCGATACTGGCCCAAAACAGCGAGCCATCCTTGCGCTTCATTTCCATTTCCGTAGAATAAATTTCCCCTTTGGAGATGTGCTCGTAAGCGGTACGGCCCACATAATCGTATAGCTCTCTGCTCGCATAAAGTAAGGCGGTTTCCAAACCAACACTTTCCTCATCCGTGTAACCCAGGATGCGGCTAAAAGCGGGATTGACCCACTGAACCTTCCGGTCTTTGACATAAAAAACGGCTGCTGGTGTCGTATCCAGGATGATGCGCTGTTTGATGTTGGCCCGCCTGAGATGATCTTCAACCTTAAAGCGCAAGAACACTGACCCGACTTCCAACGACAGAATGCGAATGAATTCAATGTCCGCCGTGCCGGGCGGCTCAACCCGGCGGGAAACCACGTTCAGAAATCCCAACGGCTGCTCGCCCGCCATCAAAGCGATGCAATAGACATGAAGGAGCCCGTAAGCTTTGCCTAATTGATTCTGTTCCGGGAACCGATCAACGATGTTGATTATCTCCTGGGGATTTTCAAGAACGGCTTTTATGTAGCCCGTGCTCAAAGGACGGCGAGCCGCTTGCTGCGCAAATTCCGGGTCCAAACCTGCCTGATGTCGCAGGATGGCCTCTTGCCCCTCAATGAGATAAAGCGCCGCGCCGTCGATGCTGTGCAAATCAATGACCTTTTGCAGCAAGCAACCCATGGCTGAATTGAAATCCGAACAGGCGTTAATTGCCAATATGCAGTGGCGCAACAGTTCGCTGGCATGGGCGGCTTCTAACAGGGCGGCCTCGGCCCGTTTGCGCTCGGTGATGTCGCGAAATGTCCAGATTCTTCCGTAATTCTCCCCGTTCTTGCCCAAAACAGGCGCAGAATATCGGTCCAGAACCATTCCGCTCTTGAATTCGATCTCATCGCGGCTGATCTCATTTCTGTGATTATAAAGATACTGAACTTTCTCAAGAAATAGCTCAGGGTGTTTGGTTAAGTTTACAACATGCTTGAGCAGTGCAGTGTCATCGTCATCATCCAGAATATGATTAGGGACATTGAACAGCTCAATGATCCGCTGATTTATAAGAATACGTTTCTGGTTTTCGGCGATCACCACAACGCCGTCGATGGACGCGTTTGCCTGCGCCTCAAGCAAAGCTGTCTTTTCTTGCAACAGTAACCCCGCCCGCTTCTGTGCGGTGATATCCCAGTTGGTGCCGACCATGTGCGTGACTTGACCGGAAGCGTCCCGTTGCACAATCGCCATAGCGCGAATGTAATGGATGCTTCCGTCAGGCCAGAGCGCTCGAAACTCAGTATTATAATCCTTTTCCCCCCGCAACGCCAGTTGGCTTTCTTCGTGACTCCGCTGCCGGTCCTCCGGGTGAACACCCGACTGCCAGGCCTCGTAAGCGCCTCCAAACTGATCACGCTTGATTCCGTAGAGGCGAAACATCTGTTCGTCCCATACCAGTTTGTTGTTTACCACGTCGTAATCCCAAATGCCCACGCCCCCCGCTTGCGCCGCCAGCTCCAATCGTTTGCTGGTTTTAATCAACTCCTCTTCCATCAACCTGCCGGTGATGGAACGGGAAAGAATAACTCCAATCATCAGCGTCGCGGCGG
>CAIUEN010000356.1 GCA_903898185.1 uncultured Verrucomicrobiales bacterium | reverse complement strand
TTTCAATGAACACCCGGAAAGTGTTTCCACTCTCCGCTGAAGCCTTGCGACTTCGAAATCACTCCCCACTAGGGGACAAAAATACCGAGATGCCGATTATCTTATTTAACTCGGCAACCTCAGAACGCCTTCGTTATGTGTTAGCAATTTAATCTCACAAACACCGGCCGTCAACATTGTTTTTTGTTTTTTTCAGCCTCTCTTTCGGATTGCTCCGTCAGAGTTCAAATAACTTAACACCTTTCTCACCCCACGCAATACCTTTTTTAATAAATCTTCACTTTTTTTCAGGAGCCCTCTATGGGACCAATGGGAAGAATGGGAATTAGGGGAGGGATGCGGGGAAAAACACCTTTGCTAGCAGGGGTTTGAGAGTGTTAGCTGTTTTTCTTACAGATCTGGCGCTTGAGGCTCTTTTGCCCAGGAATGGCAGTTCCAACACAGGGGTCTTTCCCAGAAAATGCGCCAATGTCTCTTGATTTCTGCATGCGGAAATATCGGGATGTTCCTGGGCCATAAGCACCACGCTGACGGATTTAATCCCTTTGGATTGTAGTGCGCACACAGTCAGCAGCGTGTGGTTAATCGTCCCCAAGGCATTGGGGGCAACGACGATCACGCGGTCTGCGATTTCAACGATCATGTCGGCGACCAAAATTGTGGCGCTCAGCGGCACAAAAATGCCGCCGGAGCCTTCGACCAGAAGCGTATCGCAACGCTTCTTAACGGCGATCAATGGCTTGAGAATTCGTTGCATCGTCATTAATGGTTTAGTGACGATCTTCCCAGTTTTTGCAACCCATGGAGCTTGTGGTTTTGGAAAGTAAAATGGGTTAACGCTATTGAGGTCGATCGAATCCTTTTGAAGGCTCAACAACATCCAGGCATCGCCACGCCCGCCTGAGCAGAACGGTTTCATTGCCAACGCCCGGCAGCCTTCCTCACGCAAGTAATGCAATAGCATTGCGGTTAAAAGAGTCTTGCCGACACCCGTTCCTGTCCCCGTGATAAACACAACTTCGCTCATTTCAGTTCGAGTAAAATTTGATAATTTTCGGATCCCTGCCAGGCGGACGGTAGAGCACGGCGTAGAACGTTTTTCGGTAGCCGCTGACCTCGGCATCAATTTTCACCTCGAAGTATTGACTGGACACTCCAATGAACTGCTGCGCCATGACTGGGCCAGGACGCGGCCCCATCGGCATGCCCATGCCCATCCCCGTCAGTCCACGCGTCATGACTTCCATGGGGCTTCTGAACGGCATATCGTCCTCGGTTCCATCCGTACCATCCTCGCCAGCTCTGGACTTTACGATATTTTCAGCCATGTCGGTATCAATCCCAGGAATAAGCATCAGCGCCGCCGCCGAGGCCGTGTTTGCGTTAAGCCTGCCGCCCATTATCGTGAACAGTTCGTCAAAGTGGTAATCATACGAAGGGGGCACCCAATCGCGCGGAAACGGACTGGAGTGCGTCTGATACGCGGACATCGAGAAGTTCGTGGCTGAGACCATATCGGGCGTGATCCCCTTGATGCGCAGTAACTCTGAGATGTCGTCGATATAGCCGTTCTTGCAATAATACGGTGGATCCAGGCGCAAATAATAATCACTCTTGGCGCCGTTGAAACGCGGCTGATCTTCAGGACTGACCCAGTCAAGGATGCAATCGGTGATGTTGGCCGTCACAGTGGGATCGGTAATGCCCATGACAGTCAGGGCATTCTGAAGAATCAGCGGCTGAGGACCAGGCGGGCGAGGGTTGGCAAGCAGGTTGATGTTCCACTTACGCTCCATGTCGGTTATTTTCAGAGACGCGCTGCCTATCGGGCCAAATCGAATATTCCGCAAATCCACGAGCCCAATGACCGGATCATCCGGGCAACTGACACCGCCGGCCCACGCTTCGTTGAGCGTGTCAACGTTTTGCATGTTGGGACATTTGTGCGTGATGGCAAATTTCGCCCACTCGACCGCGCCCCGCGCCACCCACTCCAACTGCGCTTCATTGTTGTCATTCTTGGCCAGGCGCAGTTCGATCTTCATCTTATACGCAAACGCGGTCACCATTGCCGTAAGGGTGAAAACGACAATCATCACGATCATCAGCGCGATGCCTCGGCGCGTGCTTTGACTGTGGGTTCTGATCTTCAAAACGGTGTCAACGCCGAGTCGCACGGGATGTTGATCAGGCGGATCATCACTTGACTTGGCTGGCTTGAATTGTTATTGACATGCCCGATTCCCATGGTGATGCGTACCAGCTTTGGAAGCTGGTTGGTCTCGACAAAATCAGGGCTGAAATCCTTGTCGCCGGGCCTCCAAAACTCCAGGCTGAAGCGCGTAATATCGCGCGCCAAAACAATTTCATAGGGATCCTTCTGTTCGTTGGCGTCCAGCAGCGGAACCTGGCTCATAACCAGGTTATTCTGGCGGCCTTCCCCATTCTTGACATAGAACGCAATCCGGCGCATGACTTGGTTGCCAAAATAGCCTCCGCCCAAGAACGTATCGGGCAGGCGCGCCGTGAACTCGATGGACGAAAAACGCTCATCCCTGGAATCGGCTAGGAACACGTAATACGCGTTATTATACGAATAGCATTGGGCGGTTTGGAGCGCCTGTTCGACCGTGTGCAAAGCAACCCGCCCCCGCTGGGCGGAAGATGCCGCGATCTCGCCGACTTTGATCCCTCTTGCAATGTTGATCCAGCAGGCGTAGATGCTCACCATGATCGAGCCGAAGATCGCAATGGCAATCATCAGTTCCAACAAAGTGAACGCCCTCAGAGCTGCTCTAAAGTCGGTTGGTGTCCACGGAGCCAGAGGCTCATGGAACCGGCAGACCGGAGGTCTGCCCCACAAGGATTCGACTTTAGAGCCCTCCTGAAACGCTCTTTCCTCTCGACGCTTGTCCAGATTCAGAAACGCCTCCTTGTTCCGGAACTATACAAATATGTGGTCAGAGCGGAGTCGAGGTTCCCATTCTTGGTAACAACAATATCGACTTCATACATCCCGTTTGTGATCAAAATACATTCGCGCGTCCATCGATATCCGCGGTAAAAATCACCAAATGTATCCGAAACAGTGCCCTCCTCGACGCCGTTGGTATTGGCAAACAACTCAGCCGCAACCATGCCAGCAGTCGGGGCATCCCGTCGCAGCAGAGCCGCCGCCTTCATCCATTGACTCATGATGGCCAATATCCCAAAAGTGCAGATAAAAAAAATCGCGCTGGCGATCATCACTTCCACCAATGTAAACGCAACCGGATCCCGGCGTTCGGAACAGTGGCTGAGTATGTTCTCTCGCAGTTTCATCTTACGCTCGATACGACCGGTGTTCCGGTAACAATGTCAAGAGTAACTTGGCGAATTTCGCCATTCGCGCCCTGCAGCGTGATTTCAAATTCGTCGCTGATGCCGGTTGGGTAAAACATCGCCTGCGCCTGTTCCGCGTCGCTCAGTTCAACAAAATTGACGCCAACAGACAGAATGGTCACATCGTTTGGGATCATTCCACTAAACTTGCCGCCCCGGATTGAATGCCCCATCGGACTGACCACCAGCGGCGATGCCTTGCCCTCGATCACAGCGTCGGCGCGAGCCTTTTCGCATGCCTCGACGACATCCTTCAGCGCTTGGCGCATCCCCTCCTGGCGCATCACGCGCACAAACGGCGGCACCCCAGTCATCATGATAACCCCCATAATCGCAACCACCACCATGATTTCAATCAGCGTGAACCCCCAACTGCGCTTGCCATTGTTCTGAACATCTCCGAGGTTGGCAGAAATCAGGGTCATTGCGCATTAATGCTTGAGGTGATGCTGAACAGGGCCGACAGCACGCTCAAGAGCAGAAAACCAACCCCAAGCGCCATGACGCAGATGATGACCGGTTCAATCATGTTCGTCAGAACGCGCAGAACCGTATTCAACTCGCTTTCGTATGCATCCGCCAGGTTGCTCAAAGCGCCGGGCACATCCCCGGTATCCTCGCCGATCTTAATCAAATCCACCATCAACTGCGGAAACACTTTGCTGCGAGCCAGCGGCTGGGCTATGGTTTTGCCATCCGTCACCTCTTCGCGCGTCTTGGCAATCGCCGCTTTAAGGATGCGATTCGGGATGATCTGCTCGGTGATTTCCAGCGCCGTCAAGACCGGCACGCCATTGTGAAGCAGAGTCGAAAGCGTGCGCGCGAACTGCCCAAACAAATACGTCCGGACGGCTTTGCCCACAACCGGAGCCTTCATTTTCCAGCGATCCAATGTCAGCTTCCCGTGCTCCGTCGAAATGAACCGGTTGATGACAATCGCGATAGCCACAACCACCGCGATCATAACCCACCACCACCTCGTTATAAAATGACTGAAACCGATCAAGAGCTGCGTCGAAGCCGGCAAAGGAACGCTGAATCCCTCGAAGATCGCCAGGAACTTCGGGAGCATGTAAGTCATGAAAAAAATAACGATCAGGATGCCCAGCAAACAGACAAATGAAGGATAAATCAGGGCCGAAGTGAACTTTGACTGCACCTCGGAAAACCGCTCAAAATGCGACGCCATTCGGCGCAACACATCCACCAGACTGCCACTTTGCTCGCCGGACTTGACCATGTTGATGTAAAGGCTGGAAAACACCACCGGCTGACGAGCCATGGCCTCCGATAAGCCTTTGCCCTCCATCACATCCTGCTTGAGTTGCTTGCTGACTTCAGACGGAATTCCCCGAGTCTCCAAATGTGTCATGCTGTGCAGCGCTGAGGTCAACGGCATGCCCGATTTGATCAAATTGGCCAATTGGCTGGTGAATGTGGCCAACTCCTGAAGGCTTGGTTTGCGCTTACGACTGAGGAAATGACGCACCGACTGCGGCAGAAAATCGGCCTTGAATCGGGCTGCCGACCGCTCGCCAAGGGCAACTGCCGCGCCTTTCGCAGCTTCGACCGCAACCGGAAAGAGTCCCAGTCGCTCAATCTGGGACAGAGCGGCTCCCCGATCTGCCACTTCAACCACGCCGATCACCACTTCGCCCGAGCGTCGCCGTGCCTTGTATGAAAATTGAGCCATATTTGAGAAAGGGCTTCAGACCGATTCTTTACGTTACTTGTAATTCAGGTAGCATAGGCATCCTTGCCTGTGCCCCTCTTTCCGGCGAGCGTCAGCGAGACGCTAATTTCTCCTTCTGACCTGAACAGTTACCGTTATCTACCCCAGCGGGAGTGAAAAGTTGCGCCACTTTCCTCATCTCTTCTCAGTCAATAATTGCAAAAGGTTCTGCTGCTGCAGGAAGTCGTTGTTGGCCAACGGTTGCTCGAATTTTTCCGAACGCCGGAACTTGTTGGATACAATATGCGCCAAATAGACAGCCGTCGCGGTCTGCATGGTGTCCTGGTCTGGCGCTTCCCACGGTTTTTCGTGGTAAATGATGGCATTGGATATCCTGTCCCGCATTCCCCAGAGCGATACCAGGAATCCGATCACATCAGCTTGGGTCATCTTGAAGGTCTCCTGCTCGATCACGGAGAGCGTTATCTTCTCGCTCAACGCGCGCAGGCAGGCTTCACGATACGGAACCGCAAAATTGTCGAGCAACACCAACCGCCCCATGTCATGCATCAAACCAGCCACATAAGCATCGCGAACCTGGTCCTCGGTGAGGCCCATGCGGACAGCCATCTTGAAAGCCGTGTTGGCCGTATCCCACCGATGCTGCGAAAGTGTGCCAGGGCAAAAGTATTCCGGAATGGGCGTGTAACTGCCAAACAGTTGATGCGATAAAACAGCGGCCTTGATGCGCTCTGTGCCGAGCATCGTGATGGCTTGCAGCAAGTCGATGACAGCGGCGCCGCCTTCGCGACATAGAGGCGAGTTTGACATCTGCAGAATCTTGGCACTGATCACCGAGTCCTTGGCCAGTATATCGACCACATCGGTGTAGGAGTTGTCGGCATCCTCCAGCGCGGTAAGCAGCTCGTAGTAGATACTTGGCATCGCTGGCAGGGTACGGATTGACAAAACCGTTCCACGAATCTCCGGATTCTGAAAACGTTCCAGCGCATTGAGCGCCTTCTGGATTTTAGATCGAATATCGGCGAGCGAGAATGGCTTGGCAAGATATTGATGGGCGGCGGATATTTTGTTGCCCATCGCCTTGGGATTGGCAAATCCGGAAATCAGGATGCGAATTGTGTGGGGGGCGTCCAGGCGAATCTGTTCCAAAAGGGCAGTGCCGGTCATTCCCGGCATGGCAAAATCGGAGATGACGACGTTCGGTTGGATCTTCCCGACAGCTTCAAGCGCCAGTCTTGGTTCGGAAAAGGTTTCAACCCGCCAGTTCTTATTCGCTTTCGCGAGGTACTGAGAGAGCATCTCCACAAGGAGCGCCTCGTCATCAACGAGATAGATCAAAGCCGACATTGTAATTTAAGCCGGGTGCAGCAACAGCTTCACTGGGCAGCATGATTCTAACAGTCGGCGATACCTGAATCAATGCTCTTTCGTCGTCTTCAACAACTCGCTGGCACCTCATTGCCGAATTTGCCGTTGGACAATACATGGTGGTCTCGTTAGATTGCTTAGTCGTCAGATATAGGATTAAATTATGACACCCGACAAAAACAACGGGTTTGGCACACGCGCTGTTCACTTGGGACGCGGCTTTGCCGGTAATACCGGAGCTGTAATGCCCCCGGTGTACATGACTTCCACATTCAAGAGCGGGAATGCGGACGGGTTTGATTATACCCGGTCGGGCAATCCTAATTTTCGACTGCTTCAAGAGAGCGTTGCATCACTCGAAGGCGCAACGCGCGCCACCTGTTTTGCGAGCGGGGTATCGGCTATCACTGCCGTGGTCTCCACCCTCAAGAGCAATGACTTGGTCATAGCTGAGGAAAACGTCTATGGCTGCACTTACCGTCTGTTTGACCGTGTTTTCGGCAAATTTGGTCTGAAAGTGCGCTATCTAGATCTCAGCCAACCCGCCAACTGGGAGGAAATCCGCAAAGCTTCACCAGCGCTCGTCTTGCTTGAAAGTCCGACCAATCCGCTGCTCAAAGTGGTCGATATCGCTGGGATCTGCAAAGTCGCCGCCGATGTCAAGGTTCCCGTGCTGGTCGATAACACATTCGCGTCACCTTACTTGCAACGTCCGCTGGAACTTGGCGCCACGCTTTCACTATCCTCGACCACAAAATATATAAACGGTCACAGCGACTGTCTTGGCGGTATTGTGGCCACCAATGATCCTGAGTGGCAGGACAAAATGATTTTTGCTCAGAAGGCTCTGGGACTCCAGCCTTCGCCTTTTGATGCCTGGCTGACCACTCGCGGCCAACGAACCCTGGCTTTGCGCATGGAACGTCATAGCGCCAACGCTTTGGAACTGGCCCGTTGGATGGAAACGCTTAAAGGCGTGAAGTCGGTCCGCTATCCATTTTTGCCCAGTCATCCCCAGCACGAACTCGCCCGCCGCCAAATGAAGGCCGGTTCGGGTCTGTTCACCGCTATTCTCAATTGTCCCGCTGAAGCCGCGCTCGCTTTTTGTCGCCGCTTGCAACTTTTTACTCTGGCGGAAAGCTTGGGAGGTGTGGAAAGCTTGATTTGTCATCCGCCAACGATGACTCACGCCTCCGTTCCGGCTGCCGTCCGAAGATCTGTCGGAATCGATGACGGGCTGCTGCGATTCAGCGTTGGCATCGAAGATGCCGAGGACCTGCGTCGTGATATCGATGAGGCTTTGAGAGAAATTTTGTAATGAGCTATAGCTTTCGCGATCTATTTGAATACCCGGCTTGGGAACCCAAGGAATTGGGACGAGCTGTGCCTGATACAATTCACGCTGTGTCAATGGCGCTGCCTACGTGGGAAGATGTGATTGGTTACGAAGAAAAAAAGCCGGAAGTCCTCAGCCGCCTTAAGAATGGCTATCCGAGGTTTGTCATCCACAAGTTGATTCAGCAGTTGGCCAGTCTATTGGCCCCCGGTCAGCCGTGCCTGCCTTTCCCTTCAGTCGCCGTTGCCGAACGCTGCTCCGAATACATCCGCAAAGCCAGCGGCCAGAACTCCAAGGTCGTTATGCGGCGCGGCGGCATTCAGGGTGTGGCCACCTCATTTGCCGGTGAGACCGCATTGCGCGAGTTTTGGACTCATACCGGGATGATTGTTTCAACGCGCCAAGCGGAAACCCGGCTGGCGGGTGACCGCGATCTCCACGACGCGCCCGCAATCCGTGAATCGTTGCGCAAACAATTGGCCGGGCTATATCACTGCGACGAAGACGATGTTTTCCTAACTCCGTCCGGGATGGCTGCGCAATATTTGGCGTTGCGCGTATTAATGCGGCGGGCGCAGCATCAGCCCACCATTCAGTTGGGCTTTCCTTATGTGGACACTCTGAAGTTGCAGCAGAAGTTTGGTTATGCGGGGATTCTTCTGCATAAAATGGAAAAGATAACGGCCGACCTGATCTCAATCATCGCCCAACATCCCATCGCCGGTTGTTTTTGTGAAATCCCAGGCAATCCTCAACTCGGTTCAGCCGATCTCAAATCTATTTCGCCAATCCTCCAACAGCGCCGCATTCCGTTGGTCATTGATGACGTTATTGCCACTCCTTACAATATCGACCCCACCAAATATGGGGACATGGTGGCAACCAGCCTCACCAAGTACATCGCCGGCTCAGGTGACGTCATGGGCGGAGCGCTGATTTTCAATTCCCGTTCGCCGTTTTACTTGGAGCTAAAACCGATCGCGGAAACATTTCACGAGGAGCTCTTGTGGGGGGAAGACGCCAAAGTTCTGGACGACCAGATTCGCGATTTTCCAGAGCGCATGCGCCAGCACAATGCCAACGGCCTCTTTGTCGCTGAGAAACTTCGCCAGCACCCAGCCATTGAGCGCGTTTGGTACCCTAAGTGGGAATTCGGAGAAATGTATGAAGCCGTTCGACGTCCCGACGGCGGCTGGAGTTCGATCATCACTTTTTTGCCGAAAAACGCCGACACTGAGTCGCCCCGCATTTACAATGCTCTCCGTGTCTGCAAAGGCCCAAGTCTGGGCACTGGCTTCACCATTGCCTGCCCCTTCACGCTGCTCGCGCATTATTCGGAGCTGGAGTGGGCTGAAAGCTGCGGCATCTCCCGAAATCTAATCCGGCTCTCAATTGGTCTGGAGAATCCGGAAGATATTTGGAACCGCATCGAGAAGGCGATAACTCCGGCCCTATTACCGTAATTCGTAAGTTCGTGAGTCGGATTGAGGAAAAATAGTTCATGCTGATAATTGCCATCTCAGTAACACCCGACTTTAGTCGGATGTTGCGCTTGAAATGTGAGTCTTCAGCCGTTTTAACGGCTTCAAAGCGCAGGGAAAGCCGTTAAAACGGCTCGATTTCATTGGCTTGCACCTGACACCTGGCTAAAGCCAGGTGTTACTGAAAAAAAGAAAACAGTGAACAAATGCTGCGGTAACTTATTAGAGCGAAATCCCGATCAATTCAACACTCTACCCCCCTGCCCCATCGCAGGCATAAGAAAACGTGACTGTTTAGTCGGCACCTACATGAACAGTCGCAAGAAAGGAAAAACGTGCGCACAGAAAAACATTCGCGTTTGAAACGCGAAGAAAAAGAGCTTGGCAAGGAACTTTACAACCAGTTGCGCAGGTTATCATGTGATCAGCTTTGGCGTGTTGAGGCGTCCCGATTCGACAAGGCATCTCCTCAGGAACGAATGCAACGGGTTGCGGTCGTTCGCGCCGTTGGTGTGGTCTTTTCCGAATCGGGAACAGCGGAACAAAAGGCCCAGGCAAAACTCTGGCTGCGCGCTTTGCTGGATGATCCAAATGAAAAAATCAGGCGCTACGCCATGTCCGCCATTCCAAAAATTGGCGCTGATCCAAGTGAGGAATCCATCCTTCTCTCCTTGCTGAAAACGACACATTCCGAACGTGAAAAGAAATTCATAGCAGAGACGTTGGAAAAAATAGGCGGCACTGCCACCTTGTCGGAAATTGATAAGCTCGCTGGCGGATCTTTCCAGCAAACGGAGCAGAAGGTCAAAGCCAGCCTCGCTCGCGCCGAAAGGCCAAGTGTTATCAAACTGGACGCAGTTCTCACGGACTTCTCCCAATTGCGGCTCCATTTGCGAGGCCGCAGTGGTTTGGAGGAGATTGTCAGGGACGAGGTCGAAGATTACGCGAGAAAATATGGAAAATTCCGCATCGCGGATGTCCGCCCAGGCATGGTTGCCATCACGCCAACAGCTCCATTCACACTCGCTGATATTTACGCGCTCAGGTCCTTTGGCTCCGTCAGTTTTGTGCTTGGAACAGCCAGAACTGCCGACACGTCGAAATTCATCGAAACGGTGGCATCCATGATTACTTCCCCACTGTCACGCCGCATTCTTAAGACTTTTACAGAAGGATCGATTCGCTATCGCCTCGACTTCATGGCTAAAGGCCACCAGAGGAGCGTTGTGCGTGATCTGGCCAATCGAGCCTACGCGCTCTGCCCGGAAGTTCTTAACGATGCCAGGCACGCCCGCTGGACAATTGCCATTCACCCGTCAGAGCACGGAAACTCGATCGAATTATGTCCCAAATTAGCTCCGGATCCCCGTCTTTATTACCGTCTCCAAGACGTTCCCGCCGCATCCCATCCACCTCTGGCCGCATGCATGGCCCGGCTCGCAGGACACTGGGATAATGATATTGTCTGGGACCCATTTTGCGGGTCGGGTTTGGAACTGATCGAAAGAGCGATGCTCGGCGGTGTGCGAACCCTTTATGGAACTGACCTCAATCCTGAAGCCATTGCCATCACTGATGGAAACTTTGCCGCGTCCAACGTAAAACAGGTGGCTTCAAGATTTGTCTGCTGCGATTTTCGCGACTTTGCAACAGTCGAAGGCTTGGGGCCCAATGCCGCCACTCTGATCATCACCAATCCTCCCATGGGAAAACGGGTTCCCATCCCCAACCTTCGACAACTCATTCAGGATCTTTTTTCCGTCGCTGCCACGGTGCTTCGACCTGGCGGTCGGCTCGTCTTCGCCAACCCATTTCGGATGGAGAATCCGCATCCATCGCTCAAACTCCAATACTCCCGAACCGTCGATTTTGCCGGATTCGATTGTCGGCTGGAAAAATACGTTAAGGCTCCAGCTAATGCGGATAGTCATAGGGTAATATGTTGAATTGATCGGGTTTTTGCCCTGGAAAGGTCATGCACTGGTGCTTTTTAAAGTTCCAATTCCCTTACGCTTGGAATGTAACTCTTTGGCCGTTTTAACTTCAATCTCACCTACGTGGAGGCGCGGAGGCAGAAATCTTCCACTTAATTTGACTTTGCTCTCATGGGCCTGCATTTTCTCGCAATGCATCGGTTTTATTTACCACCTGAATTCTGCGCGGAGCCAATGTTGGCGCTTGACGCTCGTGAGTCTCATCACGCCGTCAACGTCCTACGGGTTCGCAAGGGCGAGCGCGTTGCCGTCATGGATGGCGCGGGACATGAGTTTTTATGCAGCGTCCATGCAGCCCATCGCAAGGAAGTTTTGGTCTGTATTGAGGAAACCCGAAGCTTTGCCGCGCCGCCATTCTCGATGACGCTGGTTCAGGCCATTCCCAAGGGCAAACTCATGGAATCCATCATTCAGAAGTCTGTAGAATTGGGTGCCACGCGGGTGCAACCGCTGCTTTCAGAACGGGTCGCCACGCACCTGGACGAGGACGGCGCCGAACACAAGGCTGACAAATGGTGGCTAACAGCCGTCGAGGCAATCAAACAGTGCGGCCAGCCGTGGCTCCCAAGCGTTCAAATACCACGAACATTGGATCAATGTCTGAGCGCGCTGGAAAAGCCAGAACTGGCGCTGGTCGGAGCGCTGCAAGGCGATGCGCGGCACCCTCGCGAGTATTTCAGCCAATTTCGAGCGCAACACCAGCGCAATCCCCGTTCCATCGCGCTGTGGATCGGGCCTGAGGGCGATTTTTCATCGCATGAGATGGATGTTATTTGCGCCTCAGGCGCACTCCCGATGACGCTGGGCCCACTGGTGTTACGATGCGAGACAGCCGCGCTTTACGCCCTCTCAGTGACCGGCTATGAACTGCGATAAAACAGCCTCAAAGCGCGTAACCATTCATTCAGGTCAGAGGGAAGAAATTATACTTTGAACGGGTAAGAATGTTACTTTTGTACTGAATTTGAGGGGAAGAGGAACCACCAAACCGCAAAGGCGCAGAGGCGCGGAGAGAAGGAAGACATGCATTATTTTCTTCTTCTTGCTCTGCGCCTCTGCGCCTCTGCGGTGATTTTCCCCTCAAATATGCCATCCCCTTCCTCTTTGTGCCTTTGTGTCTTCGTGTGAGCCTTCCCTGTCTGGCAGCTATACTTTGAATAAGCAACAATGTTATTTTTTGCGCCAAGAACAATGAACGATCTTACCCGTTTACAGTATACATTCTTCGCACGAAGTTCTTCTTCCGCGTGTTCCGCGTATTCTGCGGTTCATTTGCAGTTTTTGGATTTTA
>CAIUEN010000355.1 GCA_903898185.1 uncultured Verrucomicrobiales bacterium | reverse complement strand
GTCAATTTGCGGGAGGCGTCTTTGATCACTTTGACGATGTCTAAAGAAGGAATATTCAAGGACATAAAATTTAACTCCTCTTCCTATTCTACACCTTTTTGGCCAAATCGCTGGTACTTTTTTAAGTTCCAACTCCCTAGCTTTGCTACCGGGCCCACTGAAAACCGAGAATTTTTTGAAGCCCAAACGTACCTGCAAGGTCGCGCCCAAATCGGGCGCGGCTTGGCGCGTTCGTTTGTGGGTGCTTCTCGGTACCTCAGTGGGGCGCGTTAGGTTCGCGCCTCTTTCGTGTACACGAACAGGGAATAGCTTCTTTTTGCCTCAAAGGAGCCATTGGATTGGCGTTATTTTAAAAATCAAGAAAAAAATCGAAAAATAATTTGACATCCAATCGCGATGCGCTTCAAAGTCTGGCCCGTCAATTTCTGGGTTAGTAAAATGAACTAAAATCATGAAAGCATCGCGTTGCATTTTGTCCGCCTTTTCGCTTCTAGGGTTATCCCTCTTCGTTGTTGTTGCAGATGTCTGCGCACAGGGCATTCCTGATCCGGGCGGCAGTGGCGGCTCTGATCCTTACGGGCCAACGCGTCTTTGTTCGTGGTCGTTTTCCGACACAAATTTCTGGACAAGCGGCCTAGGATTTTCGGCAATATCTTCAAGTAATGCAGTTGCGAGCGTTGCCAACGGCACCGCAGTTCTGCTGGATGGTGAGAATATTGTCCCAACCTTGCTCCAATACAGAACGATAGAATCCAATGGAGCAACCAATCTGAATGTTGCAAACGGGTCGCTTTCGTTTTGGATCGCGCCCACCTGGGCCAGCGCGGATACCAATCGTGAGGGCATGGGGCCGGGAGATTGGGGAAGTATAATTGAGATAGGGCGATGGAGTCAGGATGCCAGCTTTGGCTGGTGGAGTCTTTATTTTGATCCGGCTGGAACGAACATCTATTTTTCTTCACAGTCCGGCGGGATGAGTGCGACTTATCTGACTGCACCGATTTCTTGGTCTGCCAATGATTTTCATTATGTTGCGCTGAGTTATTGCGCCACCAATACGGCTCTTTATATTGACGGCTCGCTGGCGACCAACGGTCCCGGATTGAGTTGCGTTCCGGGTGCTCAGGCATTGGCAGGTGGTTTCTTCCTCGGCAGTGATGCGGATGGGCTTAAACAGGCTCGTGCCACGTTTGATGATCTTCAAACCTTCAATGGGCCGATGGATTCTATGGATGCTATTTCTGGTTTTGTTCTGCATAGCATCTATTACTTAGCCCTAATGGAGCCACCTTTCCATTCGGCTGATCCGGTTCCCCCGATAAACGGCACCAATGTCATCAGCGGCTCGGGCTACCTGCAATCTCTTGGCGGTTTGCCCAATTGGACTGCCGGGGCGTCTGTTTCCATCCGGTGCATCGCTTACTCGCCCACCAACAACGGCACTTTCACCTTCGGAATTGACGGTGGAAGCGCCGGATTGCTTTACGATGTTTTTGCAACCTCTATTTTGCAGGAAACCAATGGACAATGGTCTTGGATGGGGCAAGGCAATGCGGGAAACATCTATTCGATGGACAACCTTGCCTCGAAAACCGTCTTCCTGATCCTGGGCAGTTCACAAGATTCAGACGGTGACGGTTTGTCAGACGCATACGAGAAGCTAGTCAGCCATTCCAATCCGAACAATCCAGACACCGATGGCGATGGCATCCCGGATGGCTGGGAGTTTGTCCTGGGATCGGATTTCACGCTCAACGACTGGTCGCAGAACGGCTTGCGGGCTAATTACAGCTACACTTTGGCGGACTGGCTTGACGGGGTGAGCGGGAAACGGTCTGGAGGCGTTAGCATGGATAATGAAGGCAACGTGTTGCAGGTGTCACAATAAAGAATTTGAAGGATTTGAAGCAAATGAAGACATTACGATTTTTAGCCTTGTTTCTGGCTTGTGTTTCGGTGGGCAGCGCTCAGTCTCTGGAAAGCCCCGGTTGGTTGACCGTTCCTAAGAATCCACCGCCGATTGTTCCCTTAGCTGGTGCGAGCGGCGGCGTTCAGGCCAGAGCGCAAGCGGTGGCGCAACAGGAAGCGTTAGGAAGCAATCCAGTCATCGCTGAAACCATCACGCCGGAAATTCAAGCCCTGGCTCGCGGCTTGGAAAATGACCCGGTAAGAATCTACAACTATGTGCATGATCAAATCCGGCATGTGCTCTATTTCGGATCGAAAAAGGGAGCTGAGTTGACCTTGTTGGAACGCAGCGGAAATGATTTCGACCAATGCGCCTTGCTGGTGTCTTTGCTCCGGGCGGCGGGATATAGTCCGAGCTACCAATTTGGCTTGCAGGTCATTCCTTATTCCAGCCCTGACCATCAGGATTTGAGTCATTGGCTGGGGTTGAGTTTCCCCAACACGAATTTTTCCTATACGGTCAGTTCGGTGTCTTACTTGCTGGGCCAGCGTGGTTATCCGATGAATGCGGTTTTTCAATGGAATGATGGAAACAGCATGGTTTTGCATCGTGTGTGGGTTGCTTTGCCCATTGGCGGAACCACCTATTACCTGGACCCCGCCTTCAAGGCTACAGAGGTCTCTTCGGGGATTGATTTACATGCCGCAATGGGACTGAGCACCAATGAATTGATGACGGCAGCGGCGGGAACGGCCACGGCGGATTATGTCCTGAGCCTCGCGGAAGGCGCTGTAAGAAACAAGCTTCGCGATTACTCCTCAAATCTCGTCAACACCATTGAACAGAATTACCCCAATGCCAGCGTTGAGGAAATTTTCGGCGGGCGTTCCATTGTTAACTCCACCAATCTGGGTTTAAGCCAGAGCTTGCTTTTCCAAACCTACAACCACAATGGCCAAACCCCGGTGGTTACGTGGGATAATCAGCCTACAAACCTGATGGCGAAGATGTCCGTGAGCTTCTCCAGCACAAACATTCAATGGCTGGTGCCTCAGTTGCAAGGGCGGCGGCTTTCCATGGTTTTCACGAATGGAACGGCGCAGATATGGCTGGAAGATTCGATGTTGTTGTCCAAGGCTACAGGGTCCAGCAGCGATGGGACTGTTCCTGTCACAATGGGCTTTGACATCCCGTCGGGAAACTGGGATTTTGCGGGAAACACACTGGCAGACACTGGCTGGGCGGACCATACTGGCTCTGCCGATTATTTGCAAACCAATGCCACTTATGCCCTTTCCTATGCGTTTGATGCGAGCCGGGAATATTTGCTGGAACGCCAACGGCATTTGGATAATTACTTGCAGCAGGGGCTTGCGAACACGTCGCGCGAGGTGCAGACCGAAACACTCAACATCATGGGGCTGCAATGGATGCTGCAAACGGAATTAGCCGGGCAATTGCTGGGGCATAAGTTGGATGTGGCCCCTATGGCTCATTATCGGCTGGGCCGCGTGGGGCAGGAGAAGAATCGCGGGTATTATGTCGATGTTTACCTTCAATTGGTGGCTGAGGTCTCCCGTCAGGGTTATAACGACAGGAATGTTGGTCAGGAATACCAATGGTTCGATCTGTCCTCCTACTTTGGCAGCGCAATGGAGCACGGCATGATTGAGCAGTTGCAGACAAGCGGGCTGGTTGCCGCCTCCACGGTAAAAATGATCGAACGAGCCAACACTAATGCGGTTAAGATTTACCTGGCCAATTCTGGCAACTGGACCACTGGCGCGAAGGTTCGCAGCGCCCTGGCCAACTATGATCTACCAAGTCTGGATGCCTTAATTAACCAAGGTTTTTCGCTGCTTCTGCCGCAGAATGGATTGCTCTACGTGGCCGGGTCGAGCAGTTGGAAGGGCTATGGCATTGTGGCGTGGAACACCAATGCGATGAATGGGTATTCCCGGCAAATGTCCATGCTGATCGGGCGTGGAACCTACAATGGTGGATACGTTTCCGATTCCAGTGCTATTCCTGATTCTTCCTACATTTGGCAATCCAGTTTTACACAGCCTTGGTACTATACCCCCACGCCAGCCTTAACCCCCTCCATCAGCGGGGCTGATCCGATTAACATGGCCAATGGCGCGTTTGAAATTGAAGGGGCTGATCTTTCCCTTGGACAGGGGGAACCTCGCGGCGTCAACCTCGCTCGCTTCTACAGCAGCAGCCGCAGATTTAACAATACGGCTGGGATGTCGCACGGGTGGCTGCACAGCTATTGTGTCAGTGCGCTGGAAAATAGTTCGTTTGAAGCCGGGTTGGGCAAGGCGACTCCGGCGCAAATGGCTCCCATGCTTGTGGCCACCATGGCGACTTTGGAGCTTTACAATAGTTCCCAGCCCACCCCCAAAAACTGGACACTGACGTCGTTGATTGTGAAATGGGGCATTGATCAATTGATCAACAACGGAGTTTCCGTTTCGATGGGCAAAGACACCCTGCAATTCATCAAACAGCCGAACGGCAAGTTTACTGCCCCAGGGAATTGCAGCATGACCTTGGCCCCCAGCGGCACGGGCTACCTCCTAAAGCAACGGCGCGGGAACAGCTTCACCTTTGATTCCAAGGGACGGTTGACCACGATCACTGATCCTTACAGCAAATCCCTGAGCCTAACGTATACTGCAAGCAATTGGGTGTCCACCGTCACTGACTGGAAAAGCCGCAAGCTCACCTTTAAGTATGGTGGCTCGCCTGTGCGTTTGACCAACGTGGTGGATAGCTCTGGGCGGTCAGCGAGATATGTTTACAGCACCAATTATAATTCCAAGGGCGATTTAGCCTTCTATATCGATCCCGAGGGCAAGACTAACCGTTTCACCTATGATGCCAACCACCAGATTATCGGCTCATTTAATGGATTGGGGCAACTCGTCGTCTCCAATATTTACGATGGGTTCGGGCGCGTTGCCACGCAATATACAGAAGGTGATACTAGTAAAACCTGGCAAATTTTCTGGTCTGGCGTGCAAACTGTGGAACAGGACCCGGCTGGCGGCAAGAAGCGCCACTATTACGACAATAAGTCACGGCTTGTGGGTGAACGGGATGCGCTTGGGAATTTAACCCGGCTGGTCTATGACGGACAGGACCATGTCGTCATGTCCATTTCGCCGCTCAATGAAACCAACCAGAGCATTTTCGACGGCGACAACAACCTTGTTTTCTCGGTGGACGCCTTGGGCTACACCAATAGTTACATTTACGACGCTACAAACAACCTGCGAACCATTGTTGACGGAGCCGGTCACACCACGCAGCTTGGCTATAATGGAAAATATCAGGTTACCAGCGTTTCGGGCGATGGTGGCGATTGGGTCAGCTATTTTTACAGCACGACAGATGGCACGTTGAGCACCCGAAGCGATTCGGCTGGGACAACCAGCTATTCATATGATGCCAATGGGGTGCTTTCAAAAATCACCTATCCCGGCAGCTTGGGGTATGAGGGGCATCTGAACAATGCCTTTGGCGATGTGTTGAACCGTACCAACGGGCGCGGTTTTGTGACCAGCTTCCAATACAATAATCGGCGGCAGTTGACCAACACCGTTGCACCGACCAACCTGACGACAAAAATCACCTTCGATGCGTCTGCCAATGTCCAAACGGCCACAGATCGTCGCGGGTTTACCTCCTCAAATTTGTGGAGTGCCACGGGCAAACTGCTCTCCACGGTTTTGCCACCCACCCCACAGGGTAGCCCTATGACTACCAATATTTACGACTCTCGCGACTGGCTGGTTCGCCAACTGGACCCCTTGCAGCGTCCAACTTTGTTCACCAATGACCTTGCCGGGCGGCTGATTTCGCACACCGACCCACTCCTTCGCACCACCCGCTTTGGATATGACGCGGTCGGGCGCAAAACCAAGACCACCAATGCCATCAACGCGGTTGTTTCCCAGCAATGGAATGCCCGTGGCAATCTGGTTACCCTGACGGATGGCGCAATGCACACCACACGGCGCTCGTTTGATGGCGCAGGAAACCAGTTGTTCCTGACCAATCGGAACGGAAAGTTATGGAGCTTCCAATTCGACGGGGCCAACCGTCTGACCAGCACAAAGACCCCCCTGAACCGGGAAACCTCCGAGGGTTGGAACGACCGGGGCTTGCTGGATTGGGTTCTGGAGCCTTCGCACGATCTGGCCAGCTTTGAGTATGATGGACGGGGCCGCAAAACCGTGCGTCATGACGGTGTCTCGGATACGTCCTACTATTACGACGGCAACAACAACCTGACCAATGTCATCGACGATGGCACTTCCAAGACAACCAATTCGTGGGCCTTCAACGCTTATGACCGCGTTTCCAGCTACCGGGATGCCGATGGTAACTTTTTCCAATACCGCCACGATGCCAACGGGAACCTGACGAACCTCGTCTATCCAGGCGGCAAGAATGTTTATTATGCCTATGACAGCCTCAACCGCCTGACCAACGTCACCGATTGGGCGAACCGCAAAACCGCCTTTGTTTACGATTTGGCCGGGCAGCTCCGCAGCGTCACCCGCCCCAACGGGACAGTGCGTTCCATTGTTTACGATGATGCCGGGCAACCCACCAGCGTCACCGAACAAACGGCGGGCAACATCCCCATAGCCATTTTCCGGCTCAATTGGGATGGCGCGGCGCGAGTGCAGTGGGAGTATGCCGCTCCAGTGCCGCACAACAACCCGGTGCCCACGCGGAGCATGACCTATGATGATGACAACCGTCTGGCGACCTTCAACGGCCAGCAGGTGTTTAATGATCTGGATGGCAACATGCTTTGGGGACCGCTAAACGTCACCAATTTTGCCAGCTATAATTTCGACCCGCGTAACCGGCTTTTCAATGTGACGCCGAGTTCGGGGGCGGCAACCACATATGGGTATGATGCGCTCAATAACCGTGCATCCATGTTCGACGGCACCAACACGACGCGCTTCATCGTCAATCCAAATTCGTCGCTTTCGCAGGTTTTGATCCGCATCAAGAACGGCGTCACAAACTACTATGTTTATGGCGGTGGCCTTCTTTACGAGGCTGACGACGCCGGTAACACCAAGACCTACCACTTTGATACACGCGGCTCCACCATCGCCATCACCGCCGCCAACGGCATGGTGACGGACCACATCGAATACAGCGCCTACGGCCTGACTACCTACCGCTCTGGCCTGACCGATACCCCGTTCCTCTTCAATGGACGCTACGGAGTCCAGACCGACGCCAATGGCCTTCTCTACATGCGGGCGCGGTATTACAACCCCATGATTTGCCGCTTCGTTAATCCCGACCCCAGCGGCTTCTCGGGTGGTCTGAACCATTACGCCTTTGCCAATGGCAATCCGGTCAGTTTGATTGATCCCTTTGGCCTATGCGCTAGTCAAGGCTGGGGTGGAAACTTAGCAAATTGGGTGGATGGTGATTTAACCAACCCGCTCATGTCCTTTTCGAGCGATAGCACGGCGGTCAATTTTCTGGCTTACAGCATGGGCAGCGTGGTGGGCGGAACAGCAAACTTATTCCGCCTCGGGCAGGGAACATCCAGCGCGATGGACGCCAATAATGGATGGGATGTTGCTATTGGTATCACCGAGGATGTTGCCCGTGCAACTGGTTTGGCATCCCTCGTCGGCGGTGGGTTGGAAGAAACGCTGGGACGATTGGGGACGGTTGAAACGACGGTAGCCGCAGATGGTGTGGCGACTCCATACGGAACAGCACTCCAATCTATGAATGCGGAGGCCCAAGCCGCACTTACGGATGTTCAGAGCGGTGCTACAGTCTATCGTCAGGGGCAATTCGGAGTCCAAAACACGGCCGATGCCCAGTTTTGGTCACTGAGTAATCCAGCTACTACTCCCGGCTATGCTGGAAGAATGGGGATGCCTGGTGGGGCAGCTACTCCAGATTGGATAATGGGCGGTCAGGTGCCTCCCGGTGCATCAGTCATCACGCGTGGAGCACCTGGAATTGGAGGGAACGTCGGCGGCTCCTTGGAAGCGGTGGTTCCACCGGGCGGCGTTCAGATAAATTGGTTCCATATGCCATAGAATATACTATGAACGAAAATAACACTCTCTTTCCGAAGATCGACAGGCTCATTGACGGATGGTGCGAACGCCGAGCACTGAAACCACTTCGTTTTATTTTGAGAAGCTATCCCTTGTGTAACGGGTTAACCGATGAATGGGGCGCATTGCTGGAATCACTGAAGGACATTAAAGGTTTGTGCGGAAGCGAATTGACAGCTGAAGAAAAAAAAGTGCTTGTTGAAATTATCAATACTGTCGATGATGCGGTTTATCGTCGAGGCTAATGAATATAAACTTACACAGATGCAGAAAAACGCTGCAAGAAATCATTCAGCCTTATCCTGAGAAGTTTCTTGACGCAAGCTGGTCAGAAGGGACAGTTTTTAACCGGAGTGGGTAAAAGCCGACCGACTTATAAAATGATACTGGAACAAAAAGCATTTTTGAAGGGATGTCAACGCTTTGAAATATTGGAAGATGGCAATATTGATATTACTTTCAAGAGATTTTCGATTCATCGGCAATTCAAAATTCCTCTTTGGCAGGTCGTATCTCCTCCTGAACGAATCAAGACTCGTCCACTTGGGGCAATTGTTGGAACAATCATTTTTGGCCTCCTCTCGCTGACCTTTTTGGTGTGCATTTTTTTAGCCCATGATATTCCAACAGGATTGGCATTATTGGGGCCTTTTATTTTCATGGGAGCACTCTTCACTGTGTGTTTTTGGAAGTTGAAAAGCGACGCCGTTGACGGGGCTTCTTTTCATTTTCGAGGCGGAGGCCAAATGCACATTTGGTTTAACCTTCCAGACCCAAATACTTTTCAGAAGTTTTGCGAAATACTGGCTAAAATGGCAACGGAAGACTACCAGAAAAACATACAGTATTTGCCTTCAACTACTTTGACTGGTGAAATTTTGGAGTTAAAAAAATTAAAGGATGCTAACATTTTAACGGAATCGGAATTTGAAAAGGCAAAAACTAAGTTACTGGAAGGCAATTCCAATCGGAAGATTGGGTTTTAATCAACAAGAGCGTGGGACAAAAAAATAAGGACTGGCGAAGCTCAAGTTGTTTCAGCCCCTGGCTCACCATTCCTCCCGGCGGGGGGATCTAAGTGCCCTCCGACAATGCTAAAGTCCTCATTGACTGATGATTGCGAGTTCCTTAAATCTATTTCAATGAACGAAACAAAAGCAGACTCAACCAAGTCAGCAACGCCATCATTTTATCATCAGGCCGCAAAAGCCAGTTGGTGCGCCCCACTTCTGGTTTTCCTGATGATTCTTTTTGGACGCAATATTGCATCGCGGGTTTTTGTGGAGTTGATTGCTTTTATTCTCTTTGTATCTGGATTCGGTTTGGCTGTTGCGGCCCTGACTGGTATCCGAAAACATGGTAAAAAAGGAATCCTTGTTTCATCTCTGGCTGGCCTTTCCATTAATGGACTGATGCTCCTTATTTTTATAAGCAACTTTCTAGCAGCTCGAAGTCACCATCATTAAAATGTCCAACATGCAGTTGTCCATGGGGTTGCAGGCGTAACAAAATGCATGATGGTGTTCAGCCAAGTTTACCACGCGGCGTAAGCCGCGTATGGGCAATACAATAGGGCAGGACAACATTAGCTGTCCTGCCCCGACCTGTGTTTCAGGCCCCTTGGTCACGGGGCGCACTCCTGCGGAGCCCGCTATCGTTTAAGCTGTTTGAGTTCGCTGGTTAATCCATTCTTGCGCGTCGGTAATAACTTCGGCGACGGCATTTAGCTCCCGTGGCATAAATGTCTTTGCGCGATGCCAGGAGCCATTCTGGCGATAGAGCCGGGACACAACTATTTTGTGTTGAAGCGTTTCTCCTGCCTGGGCTTCCCACACCGTAGCGCGAATGAGACCGGCGACAGCCACATAGACGGGGGGTGTAATTGGTGACATTTTCATATCAATTCAGGGATAGGTTTTCTTTGTATTGAGTGCGTTTGGCGTCCCTTTGTTCGGCTTCAAGGCACCAGCACACCATGCAAACATCGTACTCATTTTCTAACTCGAACATTAATTGAGCAAGGCCGACACCCCGCAAGTTGTTGTATCCGTAAGCCAAAGCCCCGATCATTCTTAAGCTTGTGGAGGTTGTTGCAAGTGCTTTGGTCAGCATGGCTTCCCGGCAAATTCTGAGGGACGATTCAAAGCGACGGGAAGGCGCTGGGAGATTGGATTCTGTGCATGGAGAATCGCCGTCCGCCCCGGCCAACCATGCGGCCCAACTCAGCATGACCCTATCAAAAATGCAGTCGCAAAACATAGTTTCTAGGCATCCCATTTCGCTTAGGTTCCTGTATGCAAGCAGAATTGCGAGATTCATGCGAAGCCAGAAAGGATCGTCCGCAGCGTATGCCAGTTCTGGACACTCTAAATACCCCTGAAGATTGCGTTTAAAATCGTCTGAGGGTTCCGGTAATGGGCAGCTATTTGACATAAGTTTGGGTGTGTGGCATGTTAGGAGTAGAAATAACCCAGTTCGCGAAGTGATGCGTAATCTTGTAGGCGTTCGGTCGTTTTCTGGCCTATTACAATATGGTCAAGAAGTTCGATTCTAAGCAACTGCCCCGCACGAATGAGGTCTCGTGTGACTTTGACATCAGAATCGCTGGGGGAGGGGTCCCCGCTCGGATGGTTATGTACAACAATGATCGCATGGGCGGTGATTGCCCGTGAGAAAACGTCTCTTGGGGAGTTGGAACTTAAAAAAGTACCAGCGATTTGGCCAAAAAGGTGTAGAATAGGAAGAGGAGTTAAATTTTATGTCCTTGAATATTCCTTCTTTAGACATCGTCAAAGTGATCAAAGACGCCTCCCGCAAATTGACG
>CAIUEN010000354.1 GCA_903898185.1 uncultured Verrucomicrobiales bacterium | reverse complement strand
TTTATTGCCCAAGAAGTCTTGGCCTGGCAGCAACGACGTAACAGTGAAAAGCACAAGATCAAATGGAAATTCACATGTCAAGATGCCGATAGAAAACTTGGCCATCATTATATAACGTAATTAAATAGTTATTGTACTAGTGCGAATTGATACTTACAGTAATAAAGCAATATGGCCAACAAGAACATTCTACTCATCGAACCTGGGTACAAAAATAAGTATCCTCCGCTTGGGTTGATGAAAATCGCCCAGTACCATGGACCTCAGGGCAAGCGTGATTCTGTCAGATTCATTAAGGGGCCTGACAAAGTTGTTCTGGATACCTGTTGGGATAGAATTTATGTCACGACACTTTTCTCCTTTGAATGGAAAAAAATTTCCGAGGCTATCGATTTTGCCCTTGTTGCAGCCAACAGCCAATCCAGCAAGGTCTTTGTGGGCGGCATAGCGGCCTCACTGATGCACGAGGAATTCGTCAAGGAAGTGCGCTGGGCAGGAGTCCGATTCATCAAAGGGCTGTTGAATCAAGCCCCAGCCGTGTCCTTAGAACTAGACCCGTTCCAGGAGGAATTGTACTCCGAAGATACCGTTGGCTCCCACATCGAAGACATTATCCCTGATTACAGCATCTTATCACAAGTTGACTACAAATATCCTGTCCATGACGCTTACTTTGCCTATGCCTCGCGTGGCTGCGTCCGTAAGTGCAGTTTCTGTGGTGTTCCGAAGCTCGAAGGCGATCTTTATGACACGCCGTCCATTTCAGGCATAGTCAAAGGCATTGAGAAGCTTTACGGTCCAAAAAAGGATCTCATTCTCATGGACAATAACATTGTCGCCTCGCCAAAGTTCAAGGAAATCATAGCGGAAATACGCGGACTTGGCTTCACTGCTGGTGCGAAATTGAAACGTGGCCGTATCCCGGTTCAGCGGCGAGTGGACTTTAACCAAGGCGTTGATGCACGCATCCTCTGCAAAACTCCAATGTATGCGAAAGAGCTAGCAACGATATGCACAGATCCACTTCGCATCGCCTTTGACCATCTCGGTTTTCAAAAACAGTATGATCAATCCGTTCGTTATGCCCATGAAGCCGGACTCAGCAATCTCTCCAATTATCTGCTCTACAATTTCCACGAGCCGCCCGAAGACCTGTATGAGCGAATGTGGCTAAACATCAAACTGAATGAGGAGCTCAATATTCGCATTTTCTCATTCCCAATGCGCTATCAACCGACGAACATGCCGGAGCGTAATCACGTCGGAGAAAAGTGGAACAGATATTATCTCCGGTCCATGCAACTTATTTTGCAAGCCACACACGGAATCGTTAGCGGCGCACCCGAATTCTTCCGCCGAGCCTTCGGATCCACTGCGGATGAATTTAAGCTCTTACTAATGAAGCCGCACAAATACATCTTCAACCGGGACTGGTTTGAACAACTTGAAGGTCGCTCGGAGCTCGAACAATACCAAGCAGACTTTAACCGCCTTTCACATGGTGACCATGTTGACCTCCTTCAAGCACTCTTCAATTTTGAGACTGCTGCAAAATACGAATACGCAATGTCCACGATCACAAACAGCCGAGTAGCAAAGATATTCCAATTTTACCGTCCTCTAGCCTGAATTTCCACGGGAAAGAGTTCGACTAAGTGATACTGAGTAATTCGGGTCGATCTGCTCTGATTTCAGCCCGTAAACAGAGGCTTTTGGATATTCCGCTGTGTTCCAGAACTTACATTTATAGTGCGCTCAAC
>CAIUEN010000353.1 GCA_903898185.1 uncultured Verrucomicrobiales bacterium | reverse complement strand
CGTCCTTGGACAATAGTTGCTTCCATCACGAGAGGCAGTGTGACAGGAGGCAGGTTTGGAGTCCCGAAAAAAATGAAACTATTTTTGCCCTCGCAGATTAATGGCGGCTAGCCGCCATTAAAAATCTGAGATGCGCACGTTTGTTGAGTTGAGCCTGGAGGAGTCCCTGTCGGGCGCTGTAAAGATCCTGCTGGGCGGAAAGAACACTGAGGTAAGAATCCGCCCCCTGCCGATAGCGCGCATTGGCGAGATCGAAGCGGATTTGCTGGGCCTGGATCAGCGTGGTCTGGGCCTCAATTTGACTTGCGTAGCTATTGACACTGACAAGCGCATCCGCCACTTCGCGAAAAGCAGTCTGGATGGCTTTCTCGTAATTGGCGACTTCGATGCGCGCGCCCACTTTGGCGGCATCAAGGTCCGCGCGATTCTGGCCACCGTTGAAAATTGGCACCGTGATCTGCGGTGAAAAACTCCACAAGCCCGTGCCGGAGCCGAACAGTTTTTCAAACTGCGGGCTTGTAGTGCCTATCGCCCCGGTCAGCTTGATGCTCGGAAAGAACGCGGCGCGCATGGCGCCGATATTGGCGTTGGCGGCCTTTAACGAGTGCTCGGCTTGAAGGATGTCCGGGCGGCGTTGCGCCAGATCGGAGGGCAACCCGGCCGGGATGTCCGCCAGAAGGCTTGGAGCGTTGAATGAACCCGGTTTGGGCAGGCTCGCTGGCAGCGGTTGGCCCAAGAGCAACACAAGGGCATTCTCTGCCAAAGCAAGTTGGCGCTCATAAGTCAGCACATTGATCTTCGCATTCTGCACCTGTCCTTCCGCCGTGCGCAGGTCCAGTTCACTGGCGGCGCCAGCATCGAAAGTGGCTTTATTGAGCGCGTAAGACTCCTGCACCGTCATCAAAGTCTGCCTCGCAAGGCCGAGCTGTTCTTCGGCCTGACGTAGCGTGAAATACTGAGAGGCCACTTCGCTCACAAGCGAAATCTGCGCGCTGCGTTGAGCCTCTTGGGTGGCAAGATATTTTTCCAAAGCCTGCCGGTTGAGGCTGCGCACTCGTCCAAAGAGGTCCAATTCATACGCCGTCGAGCCGATGCTTGCGCTCCACTGGTTTGCCGTCTGGCCTGCGGCGTAAGAGCGGGTGGAGCTGCCGCTGGCATTCGCGATGGGATAGGACGCCGATTGCGCAATGCGATACTGCGCGCGGCTTTGTTCGACGTTGAGAATGGCGACCTGCAAATCGCGGTTATTGGTCAGCGCCAATTCAATCACCTTTTTGAGCCTCTCTTCCACGAAGAACCTCGACCACTCAATATCAGAGGCGACTTGTCCGGCGTTGGTTTGCGTTGCGCTCGGATACTGCGCGGCCACGGGCGCGGACGGACGTTCATAAGAAGGAATCATCGCGCAACCGGACAACGCTATGGCTGCGGCAACCATGAGTAGTCGGAATTCTGACATGAAACCATTGTTCATCTTAATCGTGTGTTGGGTGTGTGACCGGAAAGTAACCTTGTGGGGCAGACCTCTGGTCTGCCGGTTGAATGGGTCTCTGACCCATCGAATCCGCATCTCCCCAGAGCCAATCCACGGAGTCAGAGACTCCGTCAACTGGCAGGTCAGAGACCT
>CAIUEN010000352.1 GCA_903898185.1 uncultured Verrucomicrobiales bacterium | reverse complement strand
TTTCAATGAACACCCGGAAAGTGTTTCCACTCTCCGCTGAAGCCTTGCGACTTCGAAATCACTCCCCACTAGGGGACAAAAATACCGAGATGCCGATTATCTTATTTAACTCGGCAACCTCAGAACGCCTTCGTTATGTGTCAGCAATTTAATTTCACTAACACCGGCCGTCAACATTGTTTTTAGTTTTTTTCAGCCTCTCTTTCGGATTGCTCCGTCAGAGTTCAAATAACTTAACACCTTTCTCACCCCACGCAATACCTTTTTTAATAAATCTTCACTTTTTTTCAGAAGCCCTCTATGGGACCGATGGGAAGAAGGGAAATTAGGCGTTTTTGGCGGAAATTTGTGGCGCGCATGAGGAAGCAGTCGAATGCAACTTCATATCTGGTAATCCAATTCAGCCCAAGGCCGTTTGCTGGTGACTTTGATTTCGACTTCGGCGTTGATGACCAGCGAATTAGGAGGAACGCTGCCCATGAGAAAGACATTGCCGCCGATGGTGCTGCCCGCGCCGACCACGGTTTCGCCGCCAAGAATCGTAGCACCGGGATAAATCGTCACATCATCCTCAATGGTCGGATGGCGTTTGTGTCCGCGTAGTTGTTGACCTCCGGAAGTTGAGCGCGCACCAAGCGTAACACCATGGTACATCTTGACATGATTGCCGATATTGCAGGTTTCGCCAACGACTGTACCTGTGCCGTGATCGACAAAGAAATGAGATCCAATAGTTGCGCCTGGGTGCAGGTCCATGCCGGTGCGCGAATGCGCCCACTCGGTCATGATCCGTGGAATCAGCGCGATCTGCCTCACGTAAAGCTCGTGCGCCAATCGTTGAACTGCAATAGCTTCGATAAATGGATAGGCCACGATCACCTCTTCCTTGCTCAGCGCCGCCGGGTCGCCTTGGAACGCGGCTTCAGCGTCGGTTTGCAAGACTTCGCGAATGCGTGGCAATTTGCGCAAAAACTCCAGCACCAGTGCACGAGCTGTTGAGTCGAAATCGGTTCGCATTAATCCCGGCGGCGGCGCGTATTCGAGGCTCTTGAATATTTCCGAATGCAATCGGCGACACACGGATCCCATCAGCGCTCCAGTCTTTTGTTTAACCTCGGATGAATGAACGCTTTTCTCCTCAAAAAAACCTGGAAACAATAGGAACAGCAAATCGACGGTTATTGATGCAATTGAGCTCTTTGACGGGAGGTTCTTGCCGTCCAAGTGATTGATGCCTCCCACATGGTTGTAGGAGTCGATGAGCAGATCAGCGAGTTGGGTGACCAATTGGTTCACACGCCCAGTATTCAACAATATGAGATGAAAGGCAACATAAGGGCTGGGATCCCAGCAATTCTCATTTTGAGCAAGGAAGGGGAAAAACGCTAATCTGCCTGCGCACGAAGTTTTCGACTCCCTGCGGAGCCAGAGGCACCGCAACAGTCAGCACAATAATCACTGCACCTCGATAACGAGGTGCTGGCAGACCAGAGGTCAACCCCACATAATGTGAATTGCTGCCCTTGGCGTTCTCTACCGTGCTTCCAAGTGGACAAAGTGACCAACAACAGAGCGGGTTAACTCATCAATTCCCAAAAATGCAAAAATGCCGGAAACCTCCAAAATTATCACTATCGCAATCATGGCACCCACGATCCACACCAAACGGGGCACTTTGGGCGGATCTTCGGGGTAAAGGTCTTCCAGCGAGCGAATGGCTGTGCCGGGTACCACGGCCAATTCCGTTAGAACGCGCCCAAGTGCCATGTTTAGCTTGACACGTCCGTTGATCGCCCATCCGCAGCCGTCGAGAATCGGGCCCAGGTCGCGTTTGCGCAACTTGAGCCAGGCAATCACCATCGACGGACCGGAAATAGCCAGGATGATTCCCACAAAGACCAGCGGAATCTTCCACCACGCTGATTCGGCAAGCTTGAGAAAACCAGCGAAGACGTTGCTCGCCGCTGAAGCCAAGCCTGCCATGATAATGCCGATGGCCGCCAGCGTTCCAGTGTCGATCTTTCCTTTCTCAGGCGGTTTGCCAGTGGCGGGGAGCTTGGTCGTGGACTCAATGCTGGTGGATGCTTTTTCCATGACAGCTTGATCGCGCGAAGATGCAAATTTTTCAATCTGCTCGTTGAACATGCGCGCCATCCGTTTGTAAGGCGACCAAAACGCTTGGCGAATGCTGATCGGATGCTCAATGGTTTTGATTACCTTTGCGTCCCAATCCCGCCCCAGGCAATCGTAGAACACGCCGTTGCGCCCGACGCGCAATTGGTCGGAATCGCCGCCGGTAAATGCGGCGGCAATGACCATTTTCTCACTCGGAGCCGGACGCGAGACTTCGCAGTACGCCAGATAGGTCTTGCCAAGATCGGCCACCGGCGCGTGCGCGGCGGCGTCGAGCACCTTGACACATAAATGGCATGCCCTGCCATCCATGTAGAGCGTTCCTGCTTGGAAAATGGCTTTGCCATCCAGAGCGTAGAAGTGCGAGAAACTCACAAAATTGTTCAACAACCGGACCAGATCGCGATGATAGCGTAGCAGCTTTTCAACGTTCGCAATCTCCGCCATTGCGGGCGCCACTGACATATCCAAGGCAATTGTCTTGCTCAAAACATCGCGACTCTTCCCCGCCAAAATTTGCCGAACTCGGGACAGCCCAAGTTTTTCGACAATCGCGCCCTGTTTTGCAGCAAGCCACGCTTCACAAGCAGCAAACCGCTGCAACAATGCAACCCAATCGGCTTCCGACAAAACCGTCTTGTCTTCACCAAACACCGGAACCACAACATCGATGCGAAATCGCTCGATTGCGTTGCTCCAAGCAGGATTCAGTCCGGAGATCAGCGATAGCGGACGACTGGCTTCGATGCGCGCCAGCGGGAAACTGACGAATTCATCGCAGTAAGTAGCCATGCTCTTGGAAGACATGGCGATGAATTCGGCTTCGGCCCGGTTCAGCGGGTTGGCCGCGCGCGGGTCAAATGCGACGACACGGCATCGGGCAAAATAATCGTCAATTTTAGCGCGAACGGCTTTGACAATGTCCCATGCTGGAAGAGTCGCCGGTCCGAGCGTCAGCACCACCGCTGTGCCCTCGGGTGGGTTGAGCGCCTTGCCCCACCAGTCGGAGTATGCCTGCAATTCGGAGAAAAATTGGTCAACTTTGGCCTGCGACACGCCGATCACCCCGCTGCGATCCGGCACGCCACCCAGCGCGGCGATGATTTCGACAACCACCTGCTTAATTTCCGGTTCCATGGTCGATTCGGCCAAAACCACGCCGTCTCCGTTGAACTGTGCCTTGGCATAAATGCGGGCGGGATCGGAGAAATCAGCCAGGCTGATGGATGTGGCATCGGGTTTTCCAAGGTTCGTAAGCACTAGGCGCACGGCGTCCACAAGGCGTTTGCCGCCTTCAGCCTGTTCGTTGATGGACTGGAGGTCGATAACATCGCCGCCCTTCATCAACTCATCGGCGCTCTTCAACACGCCTGTCGCCCAACGCACAGCAGCAAGAACCTCCGGCACGCGGATGCGTCCATCCTTGTCCGTGTCGATGGCATCAAGGGTTTTGGAATCAAATTCCAAGCCACGCGTCGGACAACTCAGCGCAACCCAGAGTTTTTGGTCCAGCTTTTCCAAGGCCAACAAGTCCGCTCCAGACTCGATCTTGACCTGGTCCAAGCCGCCAGCGCGAAAGAATTTCCAAACGTACTTGGATTTGCCGTTTTCTAAGACTGATGTAGCCATAAGGGTTATTTTTTGAAGATTCCTTTGATGCTCTCGACTGCTTTTCCTGCCTGATCGACCGCACCAGATCCGGCTTCCTTGATGCCTTTGCCCAACTCATTCGCGCCTTGAGCGGATGCCTTGATTGCCTCGCTCAATATCTGCTGTAAAATCTGACGTGATGCCTCGACCACCGTCACCCCCTTGTCCTGTGTGCCGATGTTCTGCAAATGAATTGGCGGCAGCAAAACGGTGGCCCCTTTGCCTCCAATCACTGTTAACGCAACTCTGATTTTCCCGCCATTAACCAGCAAATCCTTGATAAAAATATTTTTCTCCTTTTGGGCTTTCTCGGACTTCGCTGCCGGCGCAGAGTTGGAAGCGCCGCCCACAGTCTTAAGGTTGTCCATGATTTTTCCAAGGTTGCTTCCGCCCAGCTTGCCCTCCAAGGTGATCTCTGGCGCTTGGACATTAATTTCATCAACTTCGATAACATCCGAAAAAAGTGACGAAGGCTTGATCGCCACCTTAACACTCCCCACCTTGATAGCCGGATGATTGGTCGAGAAACCTTCCGGGTTGCCAATCGAGAAATCCGACAATTCTCCGCTGCCGGTGAACACAAAAATCCTGGCCGTGCCCAGTTTAACGTCTGTCTTGGTGACCTCCGTGCCAACCAGTTCAACGCCTTTTTTGACTACCGAATTTAAAGAGAAGAATACAATACAAACCGTTGCCACCAGCAACACCACAAGACCTATAGCAATTCGAACGATCCATTTTCTCATATAATTCACTTGTTGTTATAATTGTTTCAGCCATGCAAAGCAAAAGGCTACCTTATTGGAAGCTACTTGCCAAGTCTGAAAATGTTGGCCTATCAACAATTCACAGCCTTAGAAAAACGGGTTATTCGCCCGTTCCTCAGCCACCGTCGTCCAAGGGCCATGGCCAGGGCCAATCAGAGTATCTGGAGGAAGCGTGAGAATCTGCTCGGACACCTTTTGCTTGGCCAGCACCCATGACTGGTTGCCTCGTCCGATTGAGCCGGCAAACAGAGCATCGCCCACAAACGCCACATGCGGCGCATCATCCGGCCAGTTGCCGACAATATAGGTGGCACCCTCTTCGGAGTGGCCCGGGGTATCCAGATGGCTGATGAGCATACTGCCCAGATGAACGAAATCGTTGGCCAAGTTGCGGTGCTGCGGCAAAAATGTGGTCGAGTTGGAATGTATGTGAACCAGCGGATACTTATTGCGAATCGCGTTCAACGCGCCGACATGATCGTGGTGCAGGTGTGTCAAAAAAACGTCCCGCAAGACCAGTCCGTTCACCTGAATCAACTCAAAAACAGGCTCCGCATCGAACCCAGTATCAAAAAGCGCCGCCTCGTGAGAAACTTCCTCCCAGACCAGGTAGCAATTGACCTCCATGTCAGCGTCAACGGTTTTGATCTGTCGCAATTCACGCCACCTGCTCAAATCAGGAACGGCAGGGTACCATCCGTAAGCAATGGTTTTGAGTTTCGACGCGTTAATCCCCAGAACCTGAGCCAGCACCAGCCAGTTCGGCTGTTTGGCCGTCGTTCCAGTGCGCTCCAGTGCGCTCAACTCAGATTCGGTCAATCCAGCCGCGGCAGCCGCCACTGAGACTGAGACACCAGCCGCAGACCTGGCTTTATGAATAACGTCACCAACATGGTCTTCGAGAGGCATAGGTCGTTATCGTTGAATCGTTAAATCGTTGAATTGGTAGTAACATGCAGCCTGACCACCTAATAGACTTTACGCAAATTGGAGGGCAGGATGTTCAGCTCCGCCCGGTATTTGGCGACAGTGCGTCGGGCAATGACGATTCCCTTTTCACCAAGCATTTTGACAATCTCCTGGTCTGAGAGAGGCTTGTTGGTATTCTCTTTGGAGAACATTTCAGCCACCATATCTTTGACACTTGTGTTGGAAACGCCTCCGTCGGAGGTTTGAATGCCGGAGGTGAAGAAGTATTTCATCTCGAACACCCCTTGGGGAGTGTCGATGTATTTGTTCGAGACCGCCCGGCTGACGGTTGTCTCATGCACGCCCACCACTTCAGCAACTTGAACCATCGTCATCGGCCTGAGATGCGCAACTCCACTATCCATGAACTCACGCTGGCGTTTGACGATCTCGTTGGCAATGTTGAGAATGGTCTGCTGCCGCTGCTGCAAACTCTTGATGAGAAATTTCCCAGCCCGGATCTTGTCGCGAATATAATCGCGAACCTCGCTTGATGAATCCGCCTGGGCCATTAAGTCTTTATAGACGTTACTGATGCGCAGATGGGGAATCTGCTCGTTGTTGGTTGTGATCGTGTATTCATCCCCGACTTTCTGCACAAACACTTCGGGCGAGATGTATCGCTCATCCTCGGGCAGAAAGTCGCGTCCGGGGCGCGGCTCAAGGTGGCCAATGCGCGCCACCGCCGTCTGAACTTGTTCGACACTGATGCCGCAGCCGCGGGCGATTTCGGGCAGGCGGCGTTTGCCCAAGGCGTCCATGTAATCGCGAACGATCCGGTATTCGACGGATTGTTCGCGTCCGGCGCGCTCCAGTTGAAGCATGAGAGACTCGCGCAAATCGCGCGCGCCCACACCGGGGGGATGAAATCCATGAACAACCTTGAGCACCTCGGAAATCCTCTCGACAGGGATGTTGGTCGAGAACGACAACTCTTCCACGCTGGCCTTGAGATAGCCGAAATCATCGATATTCCCGATAATTACCTCAGCGACCGTCCGCTGTTCGGCGGTGATGTCCGAGAAACGCATCTGCTCCAAAAGAGTCTCCTGCAAAGAAGTGACGGCAACTAGAGTGTCGAACATGAACTGCCGACGTTCTTCGGTTTCCTGGCTTTGTCGGATTGGCAGGTTGGTCTGGGAGAAATGATCCCTCCATTCCTGATCCATCTGGCTCAGCCGGTCAAATTCAGCCTGAAAATCATCGACGGGAGAGTCGCTCGGTTTCTCGGTGGCTGGATCGAACTTCGTGTCTGCAGGAGGTTCGGCGGGATCGGAGTCGTCATGCTCGCTGGCTCCGTCAGTGGCGGCTTTTTCCCGAATTTCCATTTCGGTGGTCGAGACTTCTTCCAAGACGGGATTTTGCTGCAACTCTTGCTCAACTAGCGCCTTAAGTTCAAGCGTCGGCGCTTGGAGCAATGCAAGAGATTGCTGCAACTGTGGCGCCAGCACTTGGGAAAGCGTCATTCTCTGCGATAAATTTAATCCCGACATTATCCCGATTATAGACCTAATTCCCTTTAACTCAAGATGGAACTGACCAAAAACAGTGGATGGTTGAGAAAGACCCGCTCAACTTTTCTTATTGCCCGGATGCTCCGCATTTCCTACTTTCCCAAGCTGTGTCGGTAAACTTTACGATTCTTGGCAGTGGTTCGGCAGGCAATTGCGCATATCTTGAGACACCAGAGTCGCGTCTCCTGATCGACGCCGGACTCACCGGACGACAAATCCGCAAGCGCCTTGAAACCATCGGCAAGAATGCCGACAACCTCAGCGGAATCATCATCACGCACGAGCACTCCGATCATATCTCAGGTTTGGTCGGTTTGGCGAAGTTGAATCTTCCCATTTACTGCAACCGACTCACCAAGCAAGCCATTGAAGCGCAGCTACAGATCAAGATCAATTGTCAGGTTTTTGAAACTGGCAATACGTTTGAGGTGGGCGATATCGAGATCGACACCTTCGCCGTCCCGCACGATGCCTATGATCCGGTTGGATTCCTTATACGCACACCGATGGGTAATATCGGTTTTTTGACCGACTTGGGGCATGTGACCAAGATGGCGCTGGAGCGAGTGCGGGCCTCGAACTTACTGCTCATGGAGTCCAATCACGATGTCAAGATGCTCCAGGACAACCCGCACAGACCGTGGAGCTTGAAGCAGCGCATCCTCAGCCGCCACGGCCATCTTTCCAACGAAAACGCGGCCGATGCTGTTCAACAAATCGTCTCGGCCGAATTGGAGCACATTTACTTGGGCCACATCAGTCGCGATTGCAATAAACCGGAAATCGCGCACGCGGTCATGAACGACCGTCTGAAACAGATCGGCGCTCACCACATGCGCGTGGAATTGACCCGTCAGGATGCGCCCTGCCCTACCCTGCAACTCGCCGCGCGCGGCAGTGCTCTCCAACTCGGGCTCAGCATTCCCCAAGATTTACCCGGCAGGTTGCAAACCGCACACCCATGAACGCTCCAATCGCTGAATCAGACGTCCAACCGATGAAGGATAAACAGAGCGAACCCGATCACCGCCATTTGCCAATCGACAAGGTAGGCGTTCGCGGCTTGCGTTTTCCAATTCAGGTATTGGATAAGGCGCGCTCACTTCAGAATACCGTTGCCACAATCGGAATGTACGTGGACCTTCCACACGAGTTTAAGGGCACTCACATGAGCCGGTTTATCGAAGTGCTCAATTCTCATGGCAGCATTGTCCACGTCGAGAATATCACTGATATTCTTCACGCCATGCAGGCCAAACTCAAAGCCAGCGTGGCCCACATCGAGATGGAATTCCCATTTTTTCTCGTCAAGAAGGCTCCTGTTTCCGGCATGGAAAGCGTGATGGATTACACGGCCCGGTTCGATGCCACCGCCACCGGCAAGGAAATCGACTTTGTTCTGACGGTGCGGGCAGGGGTTACAACGCTCTGCCCATGCTCCAAGGCCATCAGCCTTTACGGCGCACACAATCAGCGAAGCCAGGTCACTCTCCAAGTGCGATCTCGCAAAGCCATCTGGATCGAGGATTTGATTGCCCTGATCGAGAGCTCGGCAAGTTGTGAACTCTATTCCCTGCTCAAACGACAGGATGAAAAGGCGGTGACCGAACGCGCATACGATAATCCGGTTTTCGTTGAGGACTTGGTACGCAATGTCGCGCTCAAGCTCAACGCCCACCCCGACGTCGAGTGGTACAAGGTTGAGTCCGAGAATTTTGAGAGCATCCACAGTCATAACGCCTACGCTTGCATCGAAAAGGGGTGATTTTCGCCCTTCAAACCGATTTTTTGCTATTTTTTGAAAAATGTTGTGGCACATTTGCCGTTCTTTGCTATATTCCCCCACCCTTGGACGAACTTAATTGAGCGGTTCGCCTGGGCTGAAAACACATTCTGCCAGCAATAACTGGCGGCAAGAATTTAAGATAGTGAAGAAGACGGATCAAAAAGTTAGTCGTACGGGCAAG
>CAIUEN010000351.1 GCA_903898185.1 uncultured Verrucomicrobiales bacterium | reverse complement strand
GCTTCGCTCAACCACCGGCTACAGGCTGGGAAGCCGCTGGCTTCCAGAGTGGGAAGGTTGGCCATTTCGGATTGGCTCTGGTGTCTGGCATGGAATGTATTATATCCAACTTGATATGATAGACCACAAAAAATACGCCGTCAGAAGTCGTATTTCTGCTTTAGGTTACTTTCCGGTCACACACCCGGTTCCCAAGGATTGACCACGGGTACGCCGGTGCCGGTGAAATCGGAGACGTTGCGGGTGACCAAGGTAAGCCCATGCACTTGGGCGGTTGCAGCGATAAGGGCATCATAGGGGGTGATTGGGCGTGTTGCGGACAATTCGGCGGCGGATTCGGCCACGGCAAGAGTTACGGGAAGCAGGGTTTCTTTAAAGCAGGGCAGCAAGTGGTCGTCGTACCAAGCCTGCAACCGGGCGGCAAAGGCCGCGTCGCGCGACTGAACGCGTCGAAGGCTCAGCCGTATTTCCAGCAGCGTGATGACGCTCAGGCAGGAGGGCAGCGTGGTTGCCGTTGCCTGCCAGGCAATGACTGCGGGCTCGGCGCACAGGCCCTTGCGCAGTTCGGAAATAACCACTGTATCGAGCAAGAACCCTTTGCTCATGGGAATTCCAAGGGACGGTGCGAAGCCGTGCGCCGGTCAGGCAGTTCGAGATTTCCGTCGGCCAGACTTTCATCTCCCAGTGCCTGCAGGAGCGTTTGGGTATTGGGAGCCGGGCGCAGTTTGGCAGCCACCAGATCGGCAATCCACGTCGAAAGTGATTTCGACTCATCCACCGCGCGATGACGTGCCTGGCGGCAGAGATCGTCCGGGAGTTTGAGCGTTACATTCATATTCGCATCGCACGGTAGCACGGGGGCACTGTAAAAGCGAGGGCAATAATAGTCTTACGCCGCGAGTATTTCATTCAGTTCGGCGATCAAAGGTTCCATGCGGTTGCCGAAGAGTTGGAATATTTTGCCGAGGCCGCCTGCGCTGTCGAAGGGGGCCATGTCGAGGTCATCGCGTTCCAGGTGAAAGGATGTGGCGATGTGGTCGCGAATCATTTGGAGCCAGGTCATTTGGGACTCGTTAAATTTGCTTTTTGAACCGGCATGTCGGTCCATAATCCATTTTTGGAAATTCTTGCACACGGTTTCGTCATAGGCAGTGAGATGAGTATCGATTCCGCTGACCCGCCGAATCAAAGCCACAAGGGCTGTAAGTTCGTTGAGCGGCTGTTTGCCTTAGGTGGCGGTATGCCTGCCAGACACGAAGCGGCGCGAAACGCGGAGCGTCGGAGCGTCGGAGCGGAGTTTTGCCATAACGTCCTCCAGCATGGCGAAAGTAATTTCGAGGCGACGAAACGGATGGTCGTAGAAAATAGTGAGGGCGGCGAGTTGGTCTTTGTTGGCGACCAGCTATGCGGAAAAATCCTTGGCGAGCGTTTTGGCGTTCGTCGCGGCATCCTTGTCCCACTCGGCCCGGATCACTTTATCCAAGTGATCGTGGTTGAGCGTCTGATCCTTTTCGCGGCGGATGGTATCGAGCAATTCGACCAGTTGCCCGGTGAAAATCTTGGCGGCGTCTTTGACGAGGAGTTCCTGGGCTTTTTTGCGGGCGGTATCGCCGGGATCGGTGTCCTTGACTTGGCGGACAATTTCGAGGGCTTTGGTTTCAATGGCGTCGGCGTCGATGGCGTTGAATAGCTGCCATGCCATTCTGTTTCTTGCCATCGGTTCGACCATTTGCTAGCTTATGCGTTTTTACGAGACCTTAATTGATAATAACATTGTGAAGGCGTTTTCTTTTAACACCGTTCCCGGATCGGTAACCGCTCCGCAAGGGTTTGCTGGCGCGGGAGTTTTTTGCGATATCAAGCGGATGGGCACCGGAAAAGGTTCTGCGAAGGGAAACAAGCGTGATCTTGCTTTGATCGTATCGAGCGCGCCAGCGACTGTTGCCGGGATGTTTACGACCAACCAGGTATGCGCCGCGCCGGTCAAACTGTGCATTGAGCGGATGAAGCATGGTCAGGCGCGGGCAATTGTCGTCAATTCCGGCAATGCGAATGCCTGCACCGCCGAGCAAGGGTTGCGCGATGCGCGAGCCATGGCCGTGGCAACGGCCAAAGCGCTCAAGATTTCCGAGGATGATGTCTGGGTTGCCTCGACCGGGCGGATCGGGGTGCATCTGCCCATGCCCAATGTGAAGAATGGGATTGCGAATGCAGCCGTCAAACTGGCCGCCTCTGAAACCGCCTCGGCGCAAGTTACCGAAGCGATCATGACCAGCGATACCAAGCCCAAGGCTGTCGCCATTGAATTCCAACTGGGTGGAAAGACGGTTCGTTTGGGTGGCATCTGCAAAGGGGCGGGCATGATCCAGCCAGGCATGAGTCCCACAGGCGCGCGTCCGGCATCAGCCCCGTTGCATGCCACAATGCTTTGTTTTGTCACCACAGACGCAGCCGTTGAACGCGGTGCGCTCCAGGCGGCGCTGACGGAAGCGGTCGCCCACAGCTTCAACCGAATCACGGTGGATGGCGACATGAGCACCAATGATACGGTGCTGGTTCTGGCCAATGGACTGGCCGGCAACGCGGTGGTAACCCGGTCTAAGAAGGCCGATTTTGAAGTTTTTCAAGCGGCTCTCAAGCATGTCACGCTGGTCTTGGCCCGGATGATCGTGCTCGATGGCGAAGGAGTTTCGCGGTTTGTAACGGTGCGAGTCAACGGCGCGAAGAGTTTTGCCGAAGCGGATGCCGCCGCGCGGGCGGTCGCAAACAGTTCACTGGTCAAGACAAGCTGGTGCGGAGGAGACCCCAATTGGGGGCGGATTCTTGATGCGCTTGGCTACTCTCCCGCGACAGTAGTGGAGAGCAAAGTCGATGTCGGCTACAGCCTGCCGGGTTCGAAGAAGATTCTGTATTCACTCAAAAAGGGCCGGCCCACATCGGTGGCATTCAAGTCGTTGTGCGAGGTGGTCGCGGCCAAGGAGTTTGACCTGCATATCAACCTGAACCTTGGCAAGGGCGGCGCGCTTATGTATGCGGCGGATTTGACCGGGGAATATGTTGAATTTAACAAGGGCGACGTGAGCGATCCCGCCTCCCTTGGCGGCTGATTTAAAGATGCAAAACCTCATATCAAAGGCCGAAGTCCTGCTCGAAGCGCTCCCTTATATCCAGCGTTTTCGCAGCGAGATTTTCGTGGTTAAATACGGCGGCAGCTTCATGGATTCGCCCGATCCTGGGGTGCGAAGCGGCGTGGCGCGAGACGTTGTCTTTCTGGAAGCCGTCGGCATCAACCCCGTGGTGGTTCACGGCGGCGGCAAGGCGATCACTCGCGCGATGGAAAAAGCGGGGATTAAAGCCAGTTTCATCCAGGGAATGCGCGTCACCGACGAAGCCACGGTCAACGTGGTCGAACAGGTGCTGTCGCACGAGATCAACCCTGAAGTTGTTGCCGCTGTCACTGAATTTGGCGGAAAGGCCAAGGGGTTTTCTGGAACCGAGATATTCACCTGCCGCAAGCTCTGCCTGATCGGTCCCGACGGCGCGAATATCGATATAGGGTATGTTGGGGAAGTGATTGCTGTGAATGTCGCGCCTCTGCGCGAGTGCATCCGGCGTGGGATCACCCCGATCATCAGCCCCACGGCGCGTGGCGAGGATGGCCATATCTATAATTGCAATGCGGACGTTGCGGCAGCGCAGGCGGCGATTGCGCTCAAGGCCAAACGCCTGGTTTTCATGAGCGACGTGCCCGGCTTGCTGCGCGATCCAAAGAATCCCGAAACCCTCATCGCGCATTTGCGGGTGAGCGAGGTTCCCGGACTGAAGGCTGCCGGAATTGTGGACAAGGGAATGATTCCCAAGGTGGACAGCGCGGTGGCGGCGGTGGAATCCGGAGTTGACAAGGTCTCGTTCGTCGATGGGCGGGTGTCGCACGCGGTGATGCTGGAAATCTTTACGGATGCTGGAGTCGGCACGGAGGTCGTATCATGAAAGATCTGATACCTCCCCCCGCCTTGGTCTCACAACGGGAATCCGCTGCCGCAATCAAACGGCTTTTCGAGAACAACGTTGTTCCCAGTTACGGCAGGTTCGACTTGGCGCTCAGCCATGGGATGGGGGCGTATGTCTGGGATGTCAACGGCAAACGCTATCTCGATCTGGGCAGCGGCATTGCCGTTTGCTCTCTGGGCCATGCCAATGCGGAAATCACGCAGGCCTTGGTTGAGCAGTCTCGAAAGCTGGTTCATGTATCCAATCTCTATTACCACGGTCCACAGGGATTGCTGGCTGAACAGTTGGTCGGCAATATCGCGCACGGCAAGGTGTTTTTCTGCAACAGCGGCGCTGAAGCGAACGAAGGTCTTTTCAAGCTGGCGCGAAAGTTTGGCCACGATGAAGGCCGTTTTGAGATTCTGACGGCGGACAATTCCTTTCACGGACGGACACTGGCGGGAATAGCCGCCACCGGTCAGGCCAAAGTCAAAAAAGGGTTTGAACCGATGATGCCGGGATTCCGCCAAGTGCCATTTAACGATCTCGAAGCCATGCGCGAGGCGCTATCGCCAGCAACCATTGCGATCCTCATCGAAGGAATTCAGGGTGAGGGCGGTGTGACGGCGGCGACCCCGGAATACCTGCTCGGCCTGCGCCAAATGTGCGATGAAAAACGGCTGTTGCTGCTCATGGACAGCGTGCAGTGCGGGCATTTCCGGACGGGCCGGTTCCAGAGTTATCAACGCATTCTGGAAGGCGTGGCCGACGGAGAAAAATTCCAGCCGGATGGCATTTCGATGGCCAAGTCGTTGGGTGGCGGCTTGCCGGTGGGCGCTTTCTGGGTCCGGCAGCCCTATGCGGACTTGCTGGGCGCGGGAACTCACGGCACGACGTTCGGCGGCTCTCCGTTGGCCTGTGCGGTTGCGTTGACAATCATGGATGTGATTCGGCGCGACAAGCTGGCTGACAATGCGCGCGAATTGGGCGCGCGAATGAAGTTTGACCTGGAGCGGATCGCCGCGAAATACCCCAAGGTTATCAAGCAGGCGCGCGGCTTGGGCTTTATGATCGGGATTGAATTGGCGTCTGATATCCCTGCTTTTGCCGGAAATGACAAACCGGCCAGCATTCAGTTTGTCAATCTGCTGCATGAGGCTGGGGTTCTCACCATTCCCTCAGGGATGCAGGTGATTCGGTTTCTGCCGGCATTGAATCTAAAGGCCGCCGAGGCAGATGAAGGTCTGCAATTGATTGAATCAGTCGTAGCGAAGATTTCGCCATGAAACATCTATTGAGTCTGGAAACACTGCCGCAAGCGCAAATGGAGCGCATTCTGAGCGCCGGCGTCGAAATAAAAAGCCATCGTGGACGGCATGAATCGCAGCCGCTGAAAGGCCAAACCTGGGTGCTGATCTTCTCGAAATCGTCCACGCGCACACGGGTCTCCTTCGAGGTGGGCATTCGCGAATTGGGTGGCCAGGTGATGTTTCTCAACGCCTCGGACATCCAACTCGGACGCGGCGAGCCGATCAAGGATACCGCGCGGGTTCTGGGGCGCATGATTCATGGCGCGGTGATTCGCACCTACGCGCAGAAAGATGTGGAGGAATTCGCGCAGTTTTCAGAAGTTCCGACCATCAACGCGCTGACCGATGACGAGCATCCGTGTCAAATTTTGACCGACATCTTCACCTACCAGGAGAAACGCGGTTCGATTCGCGGCAAGGTCGTAACCTTCGTAGGTGACGCGGCTTGCAACGTGGCGCAGTCGTGGATATTCGCCGCCGCCAAGCTCGGTTTCGAACTGCGCCTGGCTGCTCCGGAAAAATTTCAACCCTCGGCGGCGGTTTTGAGCCGGGCTGGTGGCAAGATTACTTGCACATCGGACCTTCGGGCGGCTGCGCGTGGGGCGGATCTGCTCTACACCGATGTCTGGGTTTCGATGGGCAAGGAAACTGAGTCACAGGATCGGATTCGCCAGTTGACAGGCTACCAGATCAATCAGTCTTTAATCCAGCTCGCCAAACCGGATGCGCTGATCATGCACTGCCTGCCCGCTTACAGGGGAAAGGAAATCGATGACCAGACATTCGAGGCCCATGCTCAGACCATCTTCGATCAGGCCGAAAACAGACTTCACGTTCAGAAAGCGATCTTGGAGTGGATTTTAGAATAGCCAATGGTTGATCAATTAGACGAATTGCTGGTCTGCCGTCTGGATACTCGGCGCAAGGCGGTTGAGCCATGCACCATTGTCATTTTTGGCGCGAGCGGGGACCTGACCTCCCGCAAATTGATTCCCGCGCTCTATCATCTTCATGTTATCAATCAACTGCCCAGCCCATTTCGCGTCATCGGCTTTGCGCGGCGTGAAAAAACGAGTGACGTCTGGCGTGACGAATTGCTTGAGGACCTGAAAACTTTTTCCCGTGGCAAGAATCTGGATTTTTCGGATTGGCCGGAGTTTGCGCGCGGGCTTTTCTATTGCCAGGGCGGGTTCGAAGAATCGGAGTCTTATCAAAAGCTCGCGCAACAAATCGGCGACGCCGACCACGAAGCCCTTCGGCGCAATGTGATCTTCTACCTGGCAACGGCGCCGACCCAGTTTGCCGGGATCACAGAGCGCCTGGCCAATTCGGGACTCTTGCGGAAAGAGGAGCAGCCCGGTGGCTGGCTGCGATTGGTCGTCGAGAAACCATTTGGCCGAGATCTGATTTCCGCGCGACAATTGAACAGCGATTTGGCGCGGTTCACCTCGGAAAAGCAGCTTTTCCGCATCGATCATTACCTCGGCAAAGAGACGGTTCAAAACATCCTGATGTTTCGCTTTTCAAATTCCATTTTCGAGCAATTGTGGAACCGGCAGGTGATCGATCATGTGCAAATCACGGTCAGCGAAAAGCTGGGGGTCGGCGCGCGCGGCGGTTACTACGATGAATCGGGCGCGTTGCGTGACATGGTGCAGAATCATCTTCTTCAAGTGATGGCCCTGGTGACCATGGAACCGCCGGTATCGCTTCAGGCGGAAGATGTGCGCGATGAAAAGGTCAAACTGATCAAATCCATCCGCGCGCCGGATTGCGGCGAGACCTCCTTCTGCGCGGTGCGCGGCCAATACGTGTCTGGCGTCATCGACAACCAGCCTGCGCCCGGTTATCGACAGGAGCCAAAGGTTGACCCTCAGTCCAACACGGAGACGTTTGTTGCCATGCGCTTGTTGATTGACAACTGGCGTTGGTCCGGGGTGCCCTTTTACCTGCGCACCGGCAAACGGCTGCCGCTCACATCGAGCGAGGTGCGCGTGCAGTTTCGTTCCACGCCCAACGTTTTGTTCGCCGCCCAATGCGGGCCCCGCCTGGATGCCAACGCGCTGACTTTGCGCTTGCAGCCGAATGAAGGCATTTCACTCCATTTCAACGGGAAAGTGCCAGGAACCAGCCTGGAAATTCGCCCGGTGAAGATGCAATTCGACTACCACGCTGAATTCGGCGCTTACACGCCGGAGGCCTACGAGCGATTGCTGCTGGAAGTCATGGCCGGTGATCCAACGCTCTTCATTCGACGCGACGAAGTCGAGGCGGCATGGAGCGTGGTCGATCCGCTCAGGCAAGCCTGGTCTGGCAAACCACTGAATGAAAGCGAGTTTTACAAAGCCGGCTCATGGGGGCCGCCCTAGGGTGTTGAATTGATCAAAATTAGTTCATGCTTTACTTATTCTTTTGTAACGATGGAATTTGTTTTATACTATCGGCG
>CAIUEN010000350.1 GCA_903898185.1 uncultured Verrucomicrobiales bacterium | reverse complement strand
TTGATTGCAAAAGCAACCAGGGTAAATAATACAACCAGGATCATTCCAGCAGCAACATAATTCTGTTTTTTAGTTGGTTGAACTTGTGTCTTTGGAAGAGTTTCCATTTTTAGCCCCTATTGAATTGTGAAATGCCTTTATAGATAAACAGAGATGGTCCCAGACTGGCTGCCCAGGTGATTGGGAAGATTACCAGTGGAACATCGGGGGGAAATAGTTTGATGGTTGCCAGGGCAACGATTGAGTGTGTGAGGAACAGCCCATACCGGGAGAAGAATGTGCTACGCGCGAAAGAAGGTTGACCAGCCAAGGCGACAACGGCTCGTTTATTTTCATTCGTGAGCACAAAAAAGCATAATATGAATTCAATTTTAGCAAGCAGCTTATTCAAATCTATCTCCCTAATTGTTCAAGACGTTTGTTGTTTATTTGCAGATTTCCGGTTTGATAGGTATCGTGCGTATTCAAGCATTTCTTTTTTAGTGTCTTCATCGGCATCGTCATAGATTTTCACCCATTCGCGGAAGGATGGTGTGTGATTTCCGTTTGGGTCATAGGTGGGCTTCATGATTCCAGCCGCTTCGAAAACTGTTTCTTGAGGGAGACCGAACGCTTTAGAAATTGCCCTTACTGTTGTTTCACCTGGTTTACGTTTCCCATTAATTAAATTGCTAATGACAGCGGAATCTAAGCCGGATTCGCGTACTAAGTCGGCTTGTCGCCACCGTCTGTTCTTCAATTCACTCGCTAGCCAATCTTTAAAGTTGTCCATAAGTAACAAAACTTTATCATTTAGAATACTAACTTGGGATAGTAAATCATTGACAAATAATTATAATTAGTTATAATGTTGTTAGTAGATAGCAATAAGTTGAAAATACTACAAATTCTAAAGACTAAAGAAAGGAGAAAAAATGCCAGATTACAACATGGTTCCGGTTGACCCTCAAACGTTTGAGAAGTTCAAGCAACTGTGCGTTGCTTACGAACGCAAACAGGGCGCGCAGTTTAGGGTGATGGTGGAAAACGAGTGGCAGAAACTTGCTTCAGTGAAGCTGCTGCCTAAATACAACCCTGATGCTGAAGCAAAAACGTTTGATGAATAAATCAATCATAGCAAAAAGGATGGTCGTGTGATGGAAATGGGTCAGTTTTTGAACGAATTTGCAACAGATACGCGGGTGTTGGTGCCTGTGGCTTTAGCCAGTTTGGCAGTTTTAGCAGTCTTCAGCGTCCTGTTTGACCACTGGGTGGGAAATCTTGCTAGTGAGAAGAAGATTGGTTATTCTGCCATCCTGGTTGCGCTTGGCAATATCGTCACAATGCTGATGGTAGCAATTATCAGCTGGAAAGCTGCCATTTTGGTTGGTCTGGCATTCATCGCCAGCGGCTTCATGGTCATTATCGGGGATGTAAATCGTAGTCACAACACGCGCAAACAGGCGGTGTTGGTTGCATCCAAACCGCGCCGCAAAGCGCTGCCTTACGCGGCTTGCGGTTTGATCGATGATGCAATCATTCTGCTTTCGAATGTTGAGCGGGGTATGAGATCGGTTTTGGAAGGTAAATCTGATGATCGCAAGATAGGTTTGATCGCTCTAAACGTGAAAGAAGCCATCATAAAACTAACTGAAGCTAGAAAGATTGAGGGGTAGCGTGGAAACGCTTTCCATTTGGTTATCGACTGATGGCTTTGTTTCAGGCAGAACTCACTGTTGTTTACGTCCCACTTACACGCGAAACAGTGGCAGCCTGGTTGGAATCCCTG
>CAIUEN010000349.1 GCA_903898185.1 uncultured Verrucomicrobiales bacterium | reverse complement strand
CTTCAAAACCTCATTCTGCCTCCTCTTTCCGCGTGTTCTGCGGTTAACCCAAATGCGGTTTCCAAGCTAAAACAAATCGATTCACTGACTTGCGCCTGATACCCATCTGTGACTTTCAAGATAAGCCTTTCACTTCTATTTGATTTGTTACGACATGAATAATGCATGACCTTTCCAGAGCAAAAACCCGATCAATTCAACACCCTAGCCAGAGATCGCTCCAATCGCTCGCGCCGGTTTGCCATCAAAACCCGGCCCAAGTAGTAAATGATCGCCAGGTTAGCTCCCAGAATTCCAAATCCAAACAAGTCGGGTTTGACCCAGATGTGGTGAATCTCAAATGGCAGGTAAACACCGGAGGCAATAAACGTCAACCATTCCGCCCAGTGCATTGCCAGCCAAAGTCCAATTGCCTCGGTAAATCGAAGCATCGACAAAAACAAAGCCCCCACAGCAAACCAGAAAAGTCCTCCGTCACCGACTTGTGAAAGGTGTTCGATAAACAATCGCGGATAATGCGCCTCTGGGTTAACTCCAAACCGGGACAAGAGGGTGTCCGCCACGGCGTGGACATCCGTATGCCGCAGCGCCAGGAAGCCGAAACCCAGTCCAAGGATCAATAGACCTTTGACTGCTTCAAACAGCGCGACCAACCGCAGACCGACACTGCCTTGTCCCGTATGCACTTTTTTTGCCATTGTGGTTCTATTGTAGCAACCAAACGCGCAAAGCGAAAGCACTGTGTGGCTGCCTGATGACAGGTTCAATCCGGCGCTGAATTCAATTAGAAGAAATTGCGAATGAACAACTTAATCAATGTGTAAAGCAACTGTTCAATCGCAACGGAAAATTGGCGTCTCGCTGACGCTCGCCGGAAAGATAGGCACAGGCAAGGATGCCTATGCTACCTGAAGTTAATCTATCCCAATGTCGGATTTTCCAAGCGGGCTATCCGTTCTTCCAACGGGGGATGCGTGGAAAAAAGCAGCGCCACTCGATTAGTCGAGCCGGAAATCATGAGGGCTTGAAAAGCAGGTTGAGGGTGTCCATCTTGCGAGGTCTGTTCCGCCTGCATGGGGTGTTCGTGGAGGTTCTTGAGCGCCTTGAGAGCGGCAATCATGTTTTGCCGCCCGGCAAACTGCGCGCCACCGGCATCAGCACGGAACTCGCGCCACCTGGAGAACCAAGCCACAACCATGAAACCCAGAAGCGAGAAGACAAATTGGAATAGCTGGATCAGCATCCATTGAACAAACCAACTGGTGCCGCCGCCGCGATTCTCTTCGTCCCGCGACGACATAGCCTGCGATACCGCAAATGCCAGGATGTACGCCAAAAACATCACAAACGCGTTGATCACGCCTTGGATCAGTGTCATCGTGACCATGTCGCCATTGGCAATATGGGCGATTTCGTGCCCCAAGACGCCTTCAACTTCGCTGCGGCGCATATTGCGAAGCAGCCCAGAGGAGACCGCCACCAATGCTTGCGATTTGCTCGGACCCGTCGCAAAGGCGTTGACCTCGGGCGACTCATAGACGCCAACCTCCGGCATCGGAACCCCAGCCGAGCGCGTCAGATTCTCCACCATCCCAAGCAGGGCGCGTTCATCCGGGTCAACCGTATTTGCGTCGATCACCTGAACTCCCATCATGACCTTGGCCATCCAGCGAGAGATCAAGAGCGAAATAAATGCCCCGCCCATGCCCCAGATTGTGCAAAAGAAAAGTAATTGGTCATAACTGCGCGGAATCCGACCGCCAAAAAATAGAGACAGAACAATGTTGATCGTGGCGATCACCAAAAAGTTAACCGCCAAGAATAATAAGATTCGTTTGCTGATCTGCAAAAACTTCATAAATCAAATACTTGTTTGTTTGACGCCAATGGACAAAAAACGTTCATCGCTCAATTACGTAGCACAGGCATCCTTGCCTGTGCCCCACTCTCCGGCGAGCGTCAGCGAGCCGCTAACTTCTCCTTCTCCCATAAACGGGTAAAATATCTACGTAGCTCAGGCATCCTTGCCTGTGCCCCTCTCTCGCGCGAGCGTCAGCGAGCCGCTAATTTATCCTTCTGACAAACAGTTACAATAGGATAGTTATTATTGCTCAAAACAGTTGAGATTGGCGCCGACATTAATCCAGAACCATCGGAGTAATATAATACATGTGGCCGGCTTGCAAGCGGGTTGAGTTAAATCCGAGATCAACCTTGATCGATTTGATATCGGATTTCCCAAAGAGCCCCAAGAGAGAACCTAGGTTGAAAGGTTCACGGTAGGCGACGAGGCTGGCATCGGGCACATCGGCGATTTCGCGGGTGCGCCTGACGGCATCCTCAAAATTTCCCAGTTCATCCACAAACCCCAAATTCAGCGCTTGTTTGCCCGAGAAAACACGCCCGTCCGCGTAGGATTCCCAATCTTCGGCGAGCTGCTGTCCCTCGGGAGAATTCCTGGTGTAAGACTCCTTGCGCCCGGTTCGAACGACCATCTTGAAACGGTCAAACGTCTCAGCAATCAAGCTCTTGACCATTTTGCGCTCCTCAAGGCGGATGTCCCGATCTTCAGGGGAAAGCTTGTCGATGTCCGGTTCCTTGTCCCCGCTGAGCATGTCCTTGAACTTGCCGCTCTTGTACGTTTCAGGCCGGACGCCCACCTTGTCCATCAACCCCCGGTAGTTGTAGCCGTGCATGATCACGCCGATGCTTCCAGTAATCGTCAATTCATTGGCGACAATCCAACGACAGGGGGCTGAGACGTAATACCCTCCCGAAGCCGCCAGCGAGCCCATTGAGGCCACGACCGGACGCCCTGTTTCCTTCTGGAACTTGGTGATGGCGCGGTTGATTTCGTCAGCGGCCAATACTTCGCCGCCCGGTGAATTGACTTTGAGCAGTACCGCTTTGATGTCGTTGTCCTTGGCGGCCGTCTTCAACTGCTCGGAAATAAAATCAACCATTCCCATGGTGCCACCGTCCAGGTTGGCGCTCGTAATAATCCCTTCCACATCAATCACCAGTATTTTGTTCGGCGAACTCTTGCGCTCGATGAACACCTCTTCGAGATTCTTGTTACGCTCGTAAGAGCGGCTCTCGGAGTGGAGCAGGAATCGGGCGAGATAGGAAAGATTGGCGAACAGGCTGAAGGCCAAAACCACCAGCGCGATCAACGCCACCAAGCGCCAGCCCGATCCTGAGCTGCGTTTGGGCTTCGGGGGAACCAGGATTGGCGGTGGCGCTGACTGAAAGGGCGGCGGTGGTGGTGGTGGTGGCGGCGCTGAAAAAAGCGGAGGAGGCGAACCCGTCGGAGGTCCGGCGATGCCTTGCGGCGGCACTGGCCTGGCCTGTGTTTCAGGGGGCGGCGTACCGATGGTCTTGGATTCCTCTTGCGGAAACTGGTCATCCATATAGTGCCAAGCTACTCCAACCGAATGGCAGCGGCAAGCAAACAAGGGAGTTTGCTAGTTTTCAGTTTTCAGCTCGGAGTCGGCGGGAACTGAAAGATGCGGAGCATTCGAATGTATTGCTGAATGTCTTGCCGAACGTCTTGCTGAAAACTGAAAACTAGCAAACTCTCTCTCTAACTGTCCCACCCTTGTTTTTTGGCGCAGTCGGAGCAAATACCGTGGGTGAGTTCGGCTTTGCTATGGTTCACAATATAGGCTTCGAACGAATGCCAATTACCGGACTTATCGCGGATTCGCTTGCACCAGGCGCATGTGGGCAAAAGGCCCTCGAGGGTCTCGACCTTGGCTAGCGTCTCTTTTAATTGGCAGAGAAGCCGTTCCTTCTCCAACAGAAGCTCATTTCGCTGAATTGCATATCGAATCGACCGCCGGAGCAATCCAGCGTCGAAACGGCCTTTGACCAGATAGTCCTGAGCGCCTGCTGCCAAGGTCCGAAGGGCTGTTTCGTCGTCGTCGAGCACAGTTTCCATGATGATCGGAGGCAGTTGCCGACCTTTGGCATTGAGTTCTTTGAGCAGGTCGATCCCTTCCCCGTCGGGAAGGCGATAATCGAGCAGAACACAGTCAAACTGCCGTTCGCAAATGGCTGCCATGCCGGAGGCTTTGTCCACGGCTACTTCGACCTCCACCTGCCACTCGGGAATCTGGCGAAGCATGCGCGCGACACGCATCCGATCCACTTCATCGTCATCAATGACCAACATACGCAGCACCGACGCTCTCGCGCTGGCGCCATCCGCAGGACTATTCAATTCGGTGTTCATGGAAATTCAACGACACTCCAAAAGTGGTACAGCATTTCAACTATCGCAAGAAAACTCTCAGCAATTCTCATTATGTGGGGCAGACCTCTGGTCTGCCGGTTCGAGGGGGCTCCGCCCCCTCGAAACATCTTCCTCCAGAGCAAGTCAGCAATTCTCATTTTGAGGAAATATCTGATCTGCCTGCGCAGGTGGTTTCCAATTCTCTACGGAGCCAGAGGCACCGTAGCCCGTAGAAAACTGTCCTGTTTTCCGCTTCAAGAAATTCCCACTTTTTGGAACCATCAGCCTTACTGAATTTGAGAGGATAAGAAACCACGGAATACACGGAAACGAATTTCCAATGATGAAGTAGGAGGGTTCGGGATATAAGCTGGTTTTGGGTCTAAATTGATTATTGCGTTTTTCGTCACAAAATTCTTTCCAGTATGGTTTTTGGCCAGTTGAAGCGGAAGAGGGTTCCCCTTGGCTGCCGGCATTCAACTGTAATGCGTCCACCGTAATGGGTTATAATCCTGCGAACAACCGCCAGACCGATCCCGCTGCCTTCGACCTCGTCACGAGGCCTCAGCGTTTGGAACATTCCGAAAATGTGTTCGTGAAACTTGGGAGCAATCCCGGGACCGTCGTCTGCGACCGAGAAGATCATCCAGTCGCCCTCATCCTCAACAGAAATCTCGACGCGTCCCTGATTGCGATCATGATGCTTGATGGCATTGGAGATGAGATTGGTCAATACTTGGCGCAACGGAGTGACGGCTGTGAAAAAAGACGGGGCAGCAGACTGGAGATGGACGGAAAACGCAGTCGGCGGGCTGAGGAACTCGGTAATCTCGGCAACCAAGTCGGCTACATTGATCAGAATAATATCGGATGCCACACGGCCGGCGCGCGAATAGGTCAGCAGATCGTCCAGAAGCTGTTCCATGCGTCCGACCCTTTGGCGGAGCAATTGGAGATGCTTGCGATTCTCTCCTTTCAGAACGGTTTCCAAGTCCTCCTGCAACCAACCGGCCAAGCTGTCAATGGCCCGTAATGGCGATTTGAGATCGTGCGAGGCGACATACGCAAACTGCTCCAGATCGGTGTTTGATCGGGAAAGTTCAGCCAGCAGTTTCTGCCGCTGGGTCATATCCAGATTGGCTCCAACAACGCGTACCGGGTGACCTCCAGAATCGACCAGACTTATTTCCGCCGCGTGCAAGTGCCTGACCAGCCCGTCTGTGGCCCGACGGATTCGAAAATCGCGCGCGCTGTGGCCGCCATCTCTTGCCATCTCGCGCAGAATTCGCTCCTGCTCCGGCAAATCCTCCGGCAGCACGGCGTCCGCCCACGCTTGGTAGGGCACGATCATATTCGCAGTAGGTTCCAACCCATAAAGCCGGAACATTTGACGATCCCACGAGACCGTGTTTGTAGCCAGGTCCCAATCCCAAATTCCAATTTCCGCCGTCTCCGCAGCCAGCCGCAGTCGCTGTTCACTTGACGCAAGCGCGTTCTCGGTCCGTTTACGTTCGATGATTTCCCAGGAAAAGTCGCCCAGCAATATTGCCACATCGACATCTGCTTGGACGTAATCGATTGACTTGTTGCCAACTCCGACAACGGCGACGATCTGGTCGTTGCGAAGAATCGGAAAGACAAGCTCGCGAACGATGGCGGCGTGCCTGTCGGGAAGCCCCTTCTTGTGTGTCAGAGACGCATAGTCATTCTGAATCACGGGCGCGCGCGTGCGTATGCAATCGCACCAAACTCCTGCCTGCGAAACCGGGTAGTGACTTCCTTTGCCCTGTGCCGCGCACATGCGGAGGATCGTGCTCGAAGACCAAGCCTGCAAGGTGAGGGTCTCCTGGTCGGTATCCACGAAATGAAAAAAGCCGATGCAGCTTCCGGTCTGCGCTTCGATTTCGTCCAGCGCCGATTGAAGATACTTGTCCAGAGTGGTGCCCGAGGCCGCCTGCAACAATCGAATGCGGGCTTTGAGAATATCTTCGTTTCTCTTGCGCTCGGAAATATCGCGCGCCACCGTAGAGATCATCGTCAATTCACCGCTGGGGTTCTTGTGGGCTGTGATTACTTGGGTATGCAGAATCTCAGTGCCTGCGTGATCCAGGAATGCCGTTTCACCCTGCCATACGCCATTCCGGATTGCGGATGGAATACCCTCTTCCAGAACGAGTCTGGCAGCCCATGCCGGGTGTGATTTTTCGATGCTGTGCAGAGACGGGGAGTCATTATCTCCCAAGCCGAACATTCGCCGAGCCGTTCGGTTAAGATAGGTGATCTTCATCTCCGGTGACGCCATCGCGACAAAATCCGACGTCAACTCCATAATGGCCGAAAGTTGGGATCGCAACGCCTCGGCTCGCCTTCGGTCTGTGACATCCGAGAACGCAAGCAGCAGATGCAGCCGTCCACCGCTCTCGAAACAGCTTAACGAGCAATCCAGAACAGCTTCGCGTTTGAAGCTGGTCAGAATGTCTATTTCGATTCGCTCAGGCTCGCCGCTGGCCAGAACCCGCTCCGCCGCTTTCAAAAGGCCGCTTCTTTTCCATGATGCCAGTTGGCGGAAGTTCCCCGCCAGAAGTTGTTCTCTCTTCGCGCCGGTAGCTCTGGCTGCCGCTTCGTTGGCAATCACACAGGCTCCGGTCGCGTCGAAAACCACAATGCCCACAGTGGCGGCGTTGATGAGTTCCTGGTTCAGGGCCAGCGCATCTTTGAGACTGTTTTCGATTTGCCTGCGCTCTGTGATATCGCGCCAGACGACGTGCAGCAATTGTCGGCCCCGATGCTGGATGCTTGTCAAGACAACATCAGCCAGAAACACCTCACCGTCGGCCCGCAGATGTTCCCATTCAAAGGTATGGGAACTGTTCTTCAACGCCAGGGCGATCACCTTGCCGACCTTTTCTTTAGAACTCATCCCATCGGACTGAACTTTGGGTGAAATCTGGCTGGGATGCAGACCGCAGATCTGGCTGCGAGATGTCATTCGAAGTGATTCCAGTGCGGCTCGGTTGCAATCGATAAAGCGATCTTCCTCAATCAGCAGAGTCGCTTCTGCAGAATCCTCGAACAATTTGCGAAATTGTTCTTCGCTCTCCGCCAACAGCCGCTCACGATCCCGCCGTTCCTCTCCCGTTCGGCTTAACGTCTGCGCTAATTCCTCCACGATCAGGTATTTTCCATACTGCAGCCAGACGATTCCGATTGCTGAAGACATTACCATCATTAGCATGGCGATTGCGGCAATAATGAGTTTTCCCCTGGCCTTCCAGTCCGCGAACGCCTCGGAGGTGTCGATCTTGGCGACCATGAACCAGGGCGACTCCGGAATCGGCTGCACGGCTGCCAGCACCTCGACATTGCGGTAGTCAAAACCGATGAACACACCTCTCTGACCATTGGCTGCCATCACGGCTGGCACGTTGGTGCGGGCCAAGGGAATCCGCAGTTTCATCGCTGTTCCGTGCTGGAACCGCAGCTCATTGAGATACAGAATGTTATCCCCATCGCGCCGAACAAATAGAACCTCGCCGCTGCGAGAGGGCGTGGGCCAGGACTGAGTTACCGGGTAGAGAAACTGATTCGCGTCAATTTCAAATACCACGGCACCGATGGGTTGGGCTCCGAACCCATCGGGGCGCAATAGCGGAGCAATCAGTTGCGAATGGGGCGAATTGCAGCCTGAGTTGAGGCGCAGATCGGTAAGCATTGGGCGCTGCTGCAGAAAGGCCATCTGAATGTCAGTCCAGATTTCTGAATGAATCTGCCCGGTCTTTCCACTGAGGCTCAACAGAATCTCCCCTTGGGCATCAGTCAGGAGAACATCGTGAAAATCGTAATTCTTTTTAAGCGAGTCGAAATAAGTCAGCAGAAGTGGGTCATTGGTTTCAAACGGCGTCAGCCGAAGCTGCTGTCGGCTGCGATGCCAAATGGGGCTATCCATCAGGACATCTGCATCAGCCAGACGCTCGGTTCGCCACTCGATGATTTGATGCGCCTTGAACTTGGCAATGGCTTCAATGTTAGCCTCGGCGCTGCGGCGAACCAGTAGTTTTTGCGTCTGATAGAACCAGATGCCGCCAGCAAAAATGAAGAGCATGATCACCGTCAGGATGGCGGTGATTAATGTTATGCGTAGTTGCTTCCGAACGGGCACAAAAGCAGTTTACGTTGCGCGCAACAATGGCGCAAACTTATTCGACAGCATTGTCATTACTCAACAAATTCGACACAATCAACGGAAAACGGCAAGATTTGTTTTGACAAAGTCAAAATAGTTACAACATACAAAGTATATGCATGGAACAAATTCAATTCAAGTTTTCAAAACCGGTCTTGTTTTCGGCTTCGATGTTGGCACTGGTTCGCTTGGCTATGCTGTCCGCAAAGGAGCAAAGTTTCTTGATGTTGGCGTAATCATTTGTGACAGCGAAGGCAGCGACTTAAGCAATCGACGGAATTTGCGCCGCCAGCGTCGTACCCTGCGCAGCCGCAAATTCCGGCGACAATGGTTCGCCAATGAACTGGAGAAACTCGACATTCCCAAACCGACGCAATCATTTCATGATCCCATTACCCTCCGCCTGCGCGCCATCAAGGGCGAAGAGATTGTCCCAGAAGAACTGCATGTCGCGCTATTGCATCTATTCAAACGTCGCGGCTACAGCAAGGTGCCTTGGGCAAATATAGAATCGGCAGCAAAGGACGCGACCAAGCCCAAAAAAGAGGACGACGAGGGTAAAATCAAAGAGGAGGTTAAGAAGAATAAAGAAAAACTATCTGGCAAACATCCGTGTCAATTTCTCGCAGAAGAACGTGCAAAGGCTGGCAAGAGTCCAACAACAAACTGGGCGCGCAAAATCCATTGGCCTCGCGAAGTTCTTCGGGACGAATTTCTAGCTATTGTCGAAGCTCAAAAAAGTCGCTTCCCCAAGCTTGCGGAGAAGGCCGACTGGTTGCTTTACGGTGATTCCCAGATAAAGACAAAAGGCGAAGACGCATACCACGTTTTCTTCAAAACCACCGAAGCGCGCAATCCCGGCGTTCTTGGCTTGCGCTGGCCGCGCTTCGACAATCGCAGTCCGGCCTTGGACTCTTTGCAGCCAGTAGATCAACTCGGACGCCCGCTCCATGTCGCTCGCAAAACCAAAGAGGCGTTTATTAAAGCGCAGTGGCCACTTGCCTTGATCAACTTTCGCGTCATCGACCTGGCAACCGGAAAATTAACCGCCCCGGACGACAAAAGCCTTATCCGTTTGCGGGAAATCTGGGAAAACAGCAAACGCAAAAAGAAGACGTCATATTCCGATGCCAAGCATGAACCCGAGAGCTTGAAGATATCGGAAAAGGTAATGGAACGATGGGCAAAGGATTTTGCTCATCAGTATAAACTCGTAGAAGGTCAGCAACCTCTTACCCCTCAAACTGGCGCTGGTCGTGCAAGATATTCATCTTTGACGCTGAATAGGATTTCCGCTGGAGAGCATTTTGATCCACCACAACCCACTTTACGCCGCCAAGGCGAAAACGCGGAACAGGCGTTGAATCGTTATCTGGCAGACATCAAACACCCACTTGTCCGACATCGGCTGATTTTGTTCCGACGTTTGCTCTCGCAGCTTGTTTTGCGTTTTGGTGAGCCGGACATGATTGTCTTGGAAGCCGTCCGCAGCCTGGCAATGGGCGAAAAGAAAAAGCGCGAATACATTCAACGAATCAAAGAAAACCGGGATGAGCGTGAAAACATTCGTACAGAATTGAAAAAAGACAATTTTAGCAGTTCAAAGAATTCAATTCTTCGTTACCGTTTGTTTAAAGAAGCCAAAGGCCGCTGCCCGTTTTGTCTGTGCCCATTCTGCCTGCAAGAAGTCGTGTTCAACGAGGCGGAGATTGAGCACATCGTGCCCCGCAGCCGGGTTGATTGTAACGAATTCTACAATTTGACAGTTGCACACGAGCGTTGTAATAAAGAGAAAAACAACCGAACCCCTTGGGAGGCTTTTGGTGGGACCAGTAACTGGGAATCACTCCGCAAAAACGCGGAAGACTGTTTTGGCCCTGGAAGCCTGAAATATCGACTATTCATAAATCCAGATGCGCAGAATCTCGTTGAAGAAAAGTCTGATCTCCAACACACGGCATACATTGCCCGAGTCATCCGTCATATTTCCCTGATTCATCTTGGCTGGCTGAACGACGAAGGCCGCGACCCAACGCCTGAAAAACAGAATGCCGCGCTCGCGTTTCAAGTCACCAACGGCCAACTTACCAGTCGGTTGCGCAAAGCGTGGGGTCTGAACCAAATTCTTCATCCACTCCCGCCAGGCAAACGCTGGAACGAACTGACAGACGATGAACAAAAACAGTTCACCGAAAAGAATCGCGGCGACCTCCGACACCACGCTCTCGATGCCATGGTAATCGCCTGCACACTGCCTTGGCTGGCACACCGCACCCACGGAGCAACGGATGAGTTCGGACAACACGGTTGGTGGACACAAGATGAAAAGCAACGCAGCAAAGCCGCCAATCCAATTTTCTCATGCGATGGCCAGATGCACGATATTGTCAAGACTGAGATTCAAAAGGTTGTGGTGCGGCATCACGTCTCACAAAGCAATCACCAACAGGCGTATGCAACCACCCTCTACGCTAAGAAAGACAAAGACACCTATGTTGCACGAGAAATTTTCAGCACGCTAACACCCAAGAACCTCGCCGACATCTGGCCAAGGGAGTTTGCGGCTTATTGCCAAGCGGCATGGTCATGTTATGTTGAGGAATCACCAAACATTGAGACTGAACTAAAACAAAACAGGGGCTGTGTTCCGGAAAGTTTCACCAACAAACTTTGCTTCTCGCATTATCAGCATTGGTGTGCCAACAACACTCCACCATTTGCATGGCCAAAGAAGATCAAAATTCCAATCCGTAGCGTTCGACTGATTTCCGTCAAAGATGATACGGCTGTTGTTCCATTCAGTTTGGGCACTCATGCCTACGTCAAACGAACTAGATTCAAAGAAGTCAGAATTCACATGGCTGAAGACGGCAAACGCTTTGTGCCAGTTTTTATTCCTTATTGGAAAGAGGATAAGCCACTCTGCGAAGAACCAATTCGAACAAACAGGAGACCGCTTGCCGTCATTAGGCGAGGGATGGTCATTGAAACAAAAAATCCATTTTCAACCGGGCAACCGCCGGGAAAATATCGTGTGCTAACAACAGGACAGAAGCAACTGCGCCTCTTGCCGCACCACGTTGCAAACAAAGTAGAAGCTATACTTTCGTTCGGTTTAGGCAAAAAGGGACTCCAACCTTATTGGCCTGATTTTATTCGCGCTCTCGGCTATGAGCTACCACATCCTCCATCTGCTCAGTCACAATCTGCGGGTCCGGCTGAAGCTTGACCAACTTCACATTGCCGACACCGAGAAAGGCACAGATAAAACTGTGCCTCTGGCGGATGTTGCCGTCATCGTCTGTGCATCGCCAAACGCGGAGTTTACTGCCAGTTCACTGCGTCGCATGGCGGAATTAAATGTTCTGCTGCTTCTCTGCAACGAAAAGTTTGAGCCGTGTGCCATTACCCTGCCTTACTACCGTCCCACAAACACAGAATTGCTGCGCCGCCAGATTGAATGGCTACCGGAATGGAAAACGGGAATGTGGCGGCAAATCATCACCGCAAAAGTTCGCAATCAGGCGGCAAACCTTGCACACCTCAAACGAGCACATTCACTCCTGAATGAAATCGCAAACCGATGCAACAAGGGAGGGATACCAACCTCGCCTGCACCCGACGAAGCGCCTTCGCCAGACTCTCTTGCTCTGGAGATTAACGCCATGCCCAACAGCCCTTGCGGACATGACGCACGCGCTGTCCAAGACAAAACATCCCTTGCCACGCTCACGGCGTCCAAACGCGCGGCGTTTCTTTCCAACTCCCCGGATGCCTGCGAGTCTCGCGCCGCGCGACACTACTGGAAATACTTGCTTCCGCGCTTGAGCGAATGGCAACAAACCAATGAAAGACGCCGCATTCCTGGCACACGCGAAGGCGTCAACGGAATGCTGGACTACGGCTATGCCATCCTGCGAACAGCCGTGCTGCGCTCGCTGGCTGCGCATGGATTCATTGCAGCCATCGGCATCGCTCATACCCCCAAAGCGGGAAGTTTTGCACTCGCTGATGATCTAATGGAACCGTTGCGTCCGTGGATTGACCGCGAGCTACGCCTTTTCATACAAGGCGGACCTCGTCCAATGGAAGAATGGATGAGGCAAGCGGTTTCCGTATTGCAACGGGAAGTGGCAATTAATAACAGCAAGGTGCGTCTTCTCAATGCCATCGACCTCTATGTGCAAAGTTTTGCCGACGCGTCACTGGCTCGCGCTCACCCTCCTCTCAAAACACCAATGCTACCGTGAGTAAACACACAGGCAAAGGTGACAGGAGCGTCATTACGGATACGAATTGCAACTCCAGCAATTTGCAACCTAACACAGCGAACGCTGCGCAAGAGGCTTGGCTTTCTAAACCGCTTCCTTGTGAACCTTCAAGAGAACCGCATCCGACGTCAATAACGCAACTTCCATTTGAACCCTCAACAGCATCGGATTCACCGCCCCGCCGCCGCTCCCACGGACGCTCTGGGCGCAATCCGATTTGCAGTAAATATCGTATGGCATGGGTGCTTGTCTTCTTTGACCTCCCCGTTGGAACGACGGAGGAACGTAAAGCCGCCAGCAACTTCCGTAAGAACTTGCTGAGGGACGGCTATATGATGGTGCAATTCAGTGTTTACGCCCGGCCCTGCGGCACCGCAGATCGTGTGGATACCCAGATACGCCGTCTCAAATCAAAGATACCGTCCAAAGGCGAAGTGCGCGGCTTGCTGATTTCCGATGCGCAATGGGGCCGGATGATCATTATACGCAGCCAGCAAAAGGTGGATTCTGAAAAAATGCCAGAGCAGATGATGTTCTTTTGAAAAAGGAAAGACTGGCGCGGAATTTCTTCCGCGCCAATCAAGACCTCGTATCCTGCGGGTGCTCGCCGTGTTGCCACGACTACTTCAGTGCCGCAGGTCGGTCAACATATTTGAGATGGTGCCCCCCGTCCAAAGGATGCAATCAACTCACTACACAACTATTCCACCCATATTCCGCCGTCAATCAAAATTAGCATCCCTTGGACGGGGGGCAATCCTAGGGTGTTGAATTGATTGGGATTTTGCCTCATAAAGTTCATGCAGAAGAAGTTCCTGATTGCACGTCAT
>CAIUEN010000348.1 GCA_903898185.1 uncultured Verrucomicrobiales bacterium | reverse complement strand
TGAGTTTTGGTGAAATCTCAAATTTGAAATTTGAAATTTAAAATCCAAAAACTGCAAATTAACCGAAGAATACGCGAAACACGCGGAAGAAGAGCCCCTTGCGAAGAATGTATTCTTAATCCAACGGATGGCATCTTCAAAACCTCATTCTGCCTCTTCTTTCCGCGTGTTCTGCGGTTAACCCAACGGTTTCCAAGCTAAAACAAATCGGTTCACTGACTTGCGCCTGATACCCATCTGTGACTTTCAAAATAAGCAAAGTTCTTTAGAAAGTTCTTTAGAGATTGCCACTGGGTGGATTTCGCATAGAATCAATTGTAACGAGCACTTTGCCAGACGACCTGATGCCATGAACCACGCCTCGGAAACCATAACATCCGCAGCTCCAGCTTCCAACGGACGGATTCTGGTGGTGGACGATGACGGCTCCTGCAGGCTGTTCATGGCCGCGATGCTTGAAAAGCGCGGCTTTGTGGTCAGCGCCGCCGAAGGATTCCAGGATGCGATGGCCAAGTTCCAAGCGGCCGGCCTCCATGGATTCGATTGTGTCGTCACCGATTATCTGATGCCCGACGGCAACGGCATCGATCTGCTCCATTGGCTCCGCAAGAAGGACAGCGCGATTGCCACCATTGTCGTAACGATGGAACGTGAAAAAAGTCTTGTTGCGCAGTCATTGCGATATGGCGCGTGCGATTTCTTGGATAAACCCACCAAGGCGGCGGAACTCGCGGCGGCGGCGGGACGCGCAATTGCCCTGACACGGCATCGTCGGCGGCTTGAGCAGTCGCAGGAGGCGGTCAACCGGATTGGGCGCTTGCAGCAGTTGATGCTCAGGAATGTTCCGGGAGGGGCGCTTAAGATAGAGCTCTGCTTTTTTCCCAAGCACGAGGCGGGCGGGGATTCGCTTACGCGGTTTGTTCTCGATTCGCATCGCCACTTGGTTCTGCTGACCGATGTCGCGGGGCACGACATCAATGCCGCCTTCGTCTCTGCTTATTTCCAGGGGTTTGTTCGGGGAATGATCGAGCGGATAACCCCCGTGAGCACAGTCTTCGAGTCGTTCGACATCCTGCTGGAGCGGGAATGGAATTCTGAAAAGGCACACGGAGCGCCGGGGGGACTGCTTACCTCGGTTGCAGCCACCGCCTTGTTGATTGATCTGAACGAGAAAACAGCCATCATTCTTGGCTGTGGCGCGCCTATTCCGGTTCATGTGACGGCGCAGGGACGACCCGTTTTCTGCGGCAGCATCGGCGGTTCGCCGCTCGGTTGGTCGGCTGCCGCCGACATCCGAACCACATCCAGGCCGATTGACCAAGGCGAGGCTTTTCTGATGTGGTCGGATGGTCTGGAAAGCTTTGCCGAACAACATGAAGTCCAGCCGCTGACCCTCGCGGCGGTTCTATTGCTGGCGAATATCGGAGTGCGCATCCCGCTCGATATTGGTGGTGCTCTGGATGATATTCTGGTCACCCGCCTTTGCCTCCCCGGCAACAGCGACGCCGGCGGGTTGATTCCACTGCTGAAGGAGGACTACACAGCCGCGCAGGCCAGCCAAATCGACGCTTTGCAGCGCCATTGGTCAGACACTCTTCTGTTCTGCTTCCCCGACCTTGAAGAACCCAAGCTTTTCAACGTGCTTCTGGCCTCCCGCGAAGCTGTTCTCAACGCTTTTAGGCACGGTTGCCGCAACTCAGTTAATAACTTGGCGCAATACGCCATCAGCTATCATCCGTCCAGTCGGACACTCCGCGTGTTCGTGGACGATCCAGGCTCTGGTTATCAGTTTGATGTTAACGCCTACGAAACCGCAGCCGTGGAGCACTTGATCGACGCCCATCGTGGATTGATCCTTATAGAGCACTTGGTTGACCGATGGACTGTAGAGCGCAATGGCGCCAGTTTGATTATGGACTTTTTTCTGGACATCCGGACGAATCCGCGCTAACTACCACCACAACAAGCGCAAGTTATGCAGCATCACTTTGAAGACAAGATACTGAGTGTGACCGTGCCAGGGGATATTCTTAGCACGAATGCGGAAGAACTGCGCAGCGACTTGGTTGCGCTACTTCAATCTCCTCAAGGCACTCAGGGACAATGCGCCACGCTCAGGCTGGACCTGACCCGCGCCCGGATGATCGATTCGGTCGGCCTCAACCTGTTGGTGACATTCATCCGGTTTATGAAAGAACGAGGCGGCAAAGTTCAGGCTGTGGTCACCAATCCCAACATTGAGCGCACCTTTATCTTTACGCGCTTGGACCAGATGCTCGAAGTGATCAAACCAAGCACAACACTGCCCTCACCCACTAGTCGTTCTTAGTAACACCAAGAACTCTGTCAGCGCACATTCCCGCTCTGTCCAGAATGGCTGGACGCGTTGCTTGGCAGATATCCCCTCTCCGGCAACTTCCGGGCTATGAGCGTTTTCTTTAAGACTACGAATTTCGGCAGGCCGCCTTCGACGGGCACCCGAACGGTGCCTTCGATAAGAGGACGGGCATAGTCGATCATTTTCTTGTTGGGCATGAGACCGTCCACACTCAACCAGTCGCGTGGAATCATTTTTTCGACATTGGCGATATCGCCCAGCGGTTGCAGTCCGATGGCACACTTGTAGGGAGTGCCGCTAATGCGAACCAGCTTGACCATAAAACCGGACTTGCCGCGTATGGCGGCATCGACGGCTGCCCGTCCACATGCAAATGCCTCGCGCGAATCCGTATCACTGGCGTAGTGCTCGGCGCAACGTTGCGCGTAGCCCAGTTTGAGAGAGCGCGCCTTGATGTTAAGCTTGCCGCTGACCAACTCGACGATACGGTCGCCCGCGCCCGAGAGAACCGGATGCCCAAAGGCGTCCAGGCGATTGGTGTCCGCGCTGTACTCGCTGCCGTCGGCTTTCTTCAGACCTTCGCCCACCACCACGATGCAATAGCGCAGTCGTTCCACTGTTTCTTTGACCTTGGCCAGGAACACATTCTCGTCGAATGGGACTTCTGGCAGCAGGATGATATGGGGGGCATCATCGGACTGGCGTTTGGCCAGAACAGCGCTGGCGGCGATCCATCCCGCCCCTCGTCCCATCAGCTCAATCACGCAGCACGCGCCGTCGTCAGTTGCCATGCTGCTGATGTCGGCAGCCACTTCCATGACGGTTGTCGCGACATACTTGGCCGCCGAGCCGAAGCCCGGGCTGTGGTCGGTGTGCGGCAAGTCGTTGTCAATGGTCTTGGGAATCCCAATCACCCGCATGTCGTAGCCGCGCTTGACCGCCTCACGGGCCACCTTGTCGGCGGTATCCTGTGAGTCGTTTCCGCCGATGTAGAAGAAAAACCGGATGTTATGCGCCTTGAAAACCTCGAACAACCGATCCATGTCCAAGGCGGCCTGTTCAGGTTTCTTTTTAAAATCGATCTTGTAGCGGCAGGTGCCCAGCGCGGCGGACGGGGTGTGGCGAAGACTCTTGATGGCCTCGGGCGTCTTCTGGCCCAAGTCGATGAGGTCTTCGTTTAGAATGCCCAGGATGCCGTTGGCACCGCCGTAAATGTTTTTGATTGAGCGATATTTCTTCGCTTTAACGACAACACCCGCAACGCTGGCATTGATGACAGCGGTCGGTCCGCCCGATTGGGCTACCAGGAGGTTTCCAATTACGTTTGGCATAAAGTTTCAATACGCTTTCAAAAGGCGATCTATGTCTGCGAACCGGCAAAAACTGCCAGTCCGTCATCCCTGTGTAAAGCTGGAATCCAAGATAGGGAAAAATTGCTTTGGCCAAATTTTGGCCTTTAGTCTGCGGCTTGTCGGAATTACTATCCCAAGCATGAGACTCGAATTGATGCACATTGGCATGCTGGTCAAGCACCCTGAATATGGGGTGGGAATGGTTAAAGGTGTTTCCGAGTTCATGGCTGATGTTCGGTTTGATGGCGGACTTAAAACGCTTTCCCCCGAACAATGCAACCTCGAACCCGCTGAAACTCAAACCACAATCACATCCCTGACTATTCCGCTAACCACGTTGATCGCAGAAACGGTGGGCGCAATGGTCGAAAAGCTTGGGCTCAAACAGGATGACTCGATCATTCAGCAAATGGGCTTGCGCTGGCACAACGGGATGATGGTGCTCCGCCCGACGGATGCATCGCTTCAGAACAAGGAAGTGCCCTTGGAAGTTTTCTTTCACAAAATCGTCATGCTGCGGAATAACCTCCGTGTACTCGAACAGAAGATCAACGCCCATGAAAAGCTGTCCGACGCCGAGAAGGTCGAGATGCAGCAATACATCACCCGTTGCTACGGCTCTCTGACAACCTTCAACTTATTGTTCAAGGAGAAGGAAGACCAGTTCTAGTACCGTAATTCGTAAGTTCGTGAATCGGATTGACGCTCATTTTACCCAGTAAAATCGACCAATTCATTGCTCACGAACTTGCGCCTTACTCTACTGGCACCTTGGTTCTCTGTAATGGATCGGAAAAACTCCAATGCTGGGGAGATTTGCCTCGCTTGCGGGCTGTGCTGCAACGGCGTGATTTTTGCCGATGTGCAGTTGCAGCCGGGCGACCCGCCTGAGCGCCTGCGTGAGATGGGACTGAAACTACTGGCGCGTTCAAGATGCGGCAAAGGCACACCAGCGCAGAGTGCTGCTGACGCCAAATACAAGTTCACACAGCCCTGTGCCGCGTTCGAGGGGCTCTGCCGCATTTACGCGGAACGTCCCCAATATTGCCGGGAATTCGAATGCGCGCTTCTCAAGGGGCTCAGAGCAGGCCACACCGAGCAGACCAAGGCGGAGCGTGTTCTACAGGTGGCCCATCGCCGCGCTGAAAAAGTTCGAAAACTGCTGGGCCAGTTGGGTGACAAAAACAACACTCCGGCTCTCAGCAAACGGTTTCAACGCATCCAGCGCCGGATGGAATCCGAGCCTTTCGACGAGGAAATGGCTGACATCTTTGGAGAGCTGACCCTCGCCGTACACGACCTTAACGTCCTCCTGAGCGACGCATTTTATCCAGGGAAATAGTCAGAGCCTGCTTGCGTCGGCAACCCGCGTACATATTTACGTGGCGATTATGCAAATTATTAGTTGACGAAATTACATGTGAGCGTATTTTGTTCACGGTAAAGCAAGAAACGACTATGGGCAAAGTAAGCGAAAGCGAAAAAATAGCATCGGTTTTCTCTGAGAAATCCAAACTGAATCCCATGAAAACAAAAGCAGCACAACTCAAGCTCATCACCAAGGATGCCGTCCGCACCACCACCCCAGCTCATTCGAATCTGACCGCGCCCAAACGCGATGCAGTACCCGAGGCCGTGACTGTTGACGAAGAAGCTGAAACTTGGAAAAAAGCGCCTCATGATGCCTTTACGCTTTACATGCGGGAGGTTGGCCAGACTCGCTTGTTGAGCCCCCAAGAGGAGATTGGCTTGGCCAAGCGGATCAAGAAGGGCGACCGCGGCGCTCGCGAGATGATGATTAAAGCCAATTTGCGTCTGGTCGTGAAAATCGCGCGCGATTACGAAAATGCCGGATTGCCGCTGCTCGATTTGGTGAGTGAAGGCAACATCGGACTAATGACAGCCGTCGAGCGATTCGATCCCTTGAAAGGAGCCAAGCTCTCCACTTACGCCGCGTTCTGGATCAAGCAATCAATCCGCCGGGCCTTGGCGAATCAATCCAAGACCATCCGCCTTCCCGTTCACGTCATTGATAAGCTGTTTCATATTCGCCGGGCGGAAACGCGCTTGCGCGGAGAAAACGGACGCGATCCCAGCGATCAGGAACTGAGCGATGTGCTTGGCATCTCGATCAAGCACATCGCCTCGTATCGCACGGCATCGGCCGCGCCTTCTTCGTTGGACGCGCTGATGGGTGAAAACAGCTATTCTGGATCGTTCTCCGAGATGATTCCCGACGAAAAAGCCGAGTCGCCTTACAGGCAGCTTGAAGAGAAAACCAACTCCATACTGGTTCGTGAGGTAGTCGGAACATTGGACGCGCGTGAACGTACCATTTTGAGGTTCCGGTTCGGCCTCGACGGAGACGATGAGGAGACCTTGGATCAGATAGGCAGAAAATTCGGCGTAACACGCGAGCGGGTTCGCCAAATCCAGGAAATGGCCCTGGCCAAATTGCGACGCAAAATTGAAAAAATCGATTCAATACAGGAAATCTCAGCCTGACCACAGTAACCGCATAACCGAAAAGCATTGCTCGTAAATTGCAGCCATTCCGTGGCAAGCTGATCACGGAAACGTGGCAGTCAATTATAATAATCGGAGTGGTGGCAGACTCTTACCCGCAATCTCTCGAATTTCGGCAACCTTCGCGGAGACGAGGCCCGATATGTTCACCTTCATGAGAAGGCGATTTGATAAACTGACAAAGTCAAATTGGTTGCTACTCGCCATTGACTCAAATGAACTCACGATCTGATCGCCTGAGTGAGCCGGTGAGGTCGCACCTGCGCACTGATTTTGCCAAACTCCATGAGGAAATGACAGCGCAACAGGCGTTGGATGCGATTCGCGGGCAAAATCCCGGCGAAGCCATCATTTACTTTTATGTGACCGACGCCGCCGGACATCTGACTGGCGTGGTTCCGACCCGTCGCCTGCTGACAACACCCCTTGAGCATACCCTGGCCGATATCATGGATTGCAGGGTTGCAACCATCAACCACAACGCCACCATTCTCGATGCCTGCGAGTTCTTTGTGCTCTACAAACTGCTGGCATTTCCAGTCATTGACGATGAACGAAAACTGCTTGGCACGATCGATGTCAAAGTTTTCACCGAGCAGGTGTTCGAACTAGCCGAGACGGATGAGGATGCAGGGGATGTGTTTGCGGTCATCGGTTTTCACATGTCCCAAGTGCGTGCCGCATCGCCGTTCAAAGCGTTTCGGCTCCGTTTTCCCTGGCTGCTGGCGACGGTGGCTAGTGGCGTCCTCTGCGCGGCGCTTGCTGGCGCGTTTGAGACGACCCTGGCCCGCAGTGTTGTGCTGGCCTTTTTCCTGGCGCTGGTACTGGGACTTGGCGAAAGCGTCTGCATTCAATCGGTCGCTCTGACAATTCAATCGTTGCATGCTGCGAAACCGACTTGGCGCTGGTACATTGGCGCCTTTCGGCGCGAGATTGCAGTAGCGCTGCTGCTGGGCACGGCCATCGGCGGATTGGTTTTCCTGCTGGTCTGGCTGTGGCAAGGCTTGGGTATGGGCGGATTAGTAGTCGGAAGCACCATTGCGTTTTCGTTATGCTCCTCGTCGGTTATCGGACTGAGTATTCCCGCTGTGTTGCGCGCCAGAAAACTCGATCCCAAAGTCGCAGCCGGCCCCATTGCCCTGGCTCTCTCCGATGTGTTCTCTCTTCTGTTCTACTTTACCCTGGCCAAACTGTTGCTAACGTAGAGACGAGACTTCGACTGTCTTTACAAGGAACAACACTCCAACAATGACCGCGCTGGTGGAAACGTTCTGACCGAAAGTGCTTTGTTTGCGTTTGGACGACACGAAATGATTGTGCGGGCAGGAGCAAAGATGTCAATCCGCGGGCGGTTTTCCGCAGCAATTCTCATGATGGCAGGAAAGCAAGAATATCCAATATGCAGTGGAAGGTTTCTGCCTGAATATCCAATATCGAACAAGAAATGTCCAATAATGAAGTGGGGAAGCCATCAAACCTGGAATTGACAATTGAAACCGAGAATACGGAAGGTGAACACACTCCAACATCATCAATCCTGCCTGCTGTTTTGCTCTGTATCGCAAACGATATCACGAACTCCTTTGCGGTAATGGAACTGAATTCGGGTTGGATCGTTTTCTTACTTCATTATTGGACATTCCTTGTTCGATATTGGATATTCAACCCAGTCATGCGCAGGCCCGGAAGGGAGAAATATTCCATTGATTGGATATTCTTATTACCTGCCATAATGAGAATTGCTGAACTTTCCGGTGATGCGCCCTTGTTGCAGACTAAGAAACCCAGATTGCGCTTGTAATCAGCTTAGTTAATTGTTCATTGCGGTATATCTAATACCTATTCTCGCTTATTGACGGCGCGGCTTTGGGTCTTTACATTTCGCCCACGATTTTTTGAATAAAATTGTCACGTAACGTGATCAACTTGCTAAAAAACCTATTCTGTTCCTCGCTCGGAAAGAAGTTCATCATGGCCGCCAGCGGCTGTGTGCTTTTTCTTTTCGTTGTCGGGCATTGTGTCGGCAACCTTCAAGTCTTCCTCGGCCCGGAGGCGATTAATCGCTACGGGGCCTTTCTCCAAGGGTTAGAGGAGTTGCTGTGGCCTGTGCGGATCACGCTGGTGACGCTGGTGATACTGCACTTTTGGTCCGCGTCGAGGCTTACTCTGGAAAACCGCGCCGCCCGTCCGGTGGCCTACGCGGAGTGGAATCCAACTGTCGCAAGCTACGCCTCGCGCACTATGTTTGTAGGCGGTTCGGTTATCGGGTGCTTCATCGTTTATCATATTCTCCATTACACCGCGCTGGTGAATGTGGGGGGCGGGAACTTCACCAGTTCGGCCCAGTTTGAATGGACCAATGAGCATGGGGAAAAAATCCACGACATCTATAAAATGCTGATTGTTGGATTCAGCGTGAAGTGGTGGGTTTCGATCTTTTACATTGTTGCCGTCGGGTTGCTCAGCCTCCACGTCAGCCACGGTGCCAAGGCGATGCTGCAATCCCTCGGATTGAAATCAAAATCCTACGATCCGGCAGTTCGCTGTTTTGCGGCGGCTGTGGCGGCGTTCCTGTTCGTGGGGTATTCTTCCATTCCCTTGGCCATTATGCTCGGCTTTTTGAAATAACATGAAACTCGACGCAAAGATTCCATCAGGTCCGCTGGCCCAAAAGTGGGATAAGCATAAATTTGACCTGAAGCTGGTCAATCCTGCCAATAAGCGCAAATACGACGTCATTGTGGTTGGCACCGGTTTGGCTGGCGCTTCCGCCGCTGCCAGCTTGGCTGAACTTGGCTACAACGTCCAAGCGTTCTGCTACCAGGACAGTCCCCGCCGCGCACATAGTATTGCCGCGCAGGGTGGCATCAATGCCGCCAAAAACTATCAAAACGATGGTGACAGCGTCTATCGGTTGTTTTACGACACCATCAAGGGCGGCGACTTCCGCGCTCGCGAAGCGAATGTTTACCGTTTAGCGCAGGTCAGCGTGAATATCATTGATCAGTGCGTTGCGCAGGGGGTTCCGTTTGCCCGCGAGTACGGCGGTCTTCTGGCCAACCGCTCCTTTGGTGGCGCACAAGTATCCCGGACGTTCTATGCGCGCGGCCAGACCGGTCAGCAATTACTCCTTGGCGCTTATCAGGCGTTGAGCCGACAAATCGGGCTCGGCAAGGTTAAAATGTTCCCACGCACGGAGATGCTCGACTTGGTCTTGGTCAATGGCCATGCCAAGGGCATCGTCGTTCGCAACATGGTGACTGGCAAAATCAGCACACACGCCGCCGACGCTGTAGTATTGGCGACCGGTGGTTACGGAAACGCCTTTTTCCTCTCGACCAACGCGAAGGGTTGCAACGCCACATCCATCTGGCGCTCCTACAAGAAAGGCGCCGCGTTTGCCAATCCCTGCTACACCCAGATTCACCCGACCTGCATTCCGGTCAGCGGCGATCACCAATCCAAACTGACGTTGATGTCCGAGTCACTCCGCAATGATGGACGTGTCTGGGCTCCCAAGAAAAAGGGCGACAAACGCGCTCCAGGCGACATCCCTGAAGACGAGCGCGATTACTATTTGGAGCGCAAATATCCCAGCTACGGCAACCTGGCGCCCCGCGACATCTCATCGCGCGCGGCCAAGGAAGCGTGCGACGACGGACGCGGCGTGGGTGAAACCGGGTTGGGTGTTTACCTTGATTTCGGCGATTCGATCAAGCGGCTCGGCGAGAACACCATTCGTGAGCGCTACGGCAATCTGTTCGACATGTATGAAAAGATTACCGGTGAAAATGCTTACAAGGTGCCCATGCGCATTTACCCGGCGGTCCATTATACAATGGGTGGCCTGTGGGTCGATTACAACCTGATGGGCACGATTCCTGGCCTGTTTGTGCTGGGCGAAGCCAATTTCTCCGATCACGGCGCAAACCGCCTTGGCGCGAGCGCACTGATGCAAGGTCTGGCCGACGGCTACTTTGTGCTGCCTTACACCATTGGCGATTATTTCGTTACTGGCAAACAGCCCAAGCCCAACCCGACCGCGCCAGAGTTTACGAAAGCAGTCAACGATGTTGAAGCGCTGACCAAGAAGCTGCTTTCGATCCAAGGCAACCGGACGGTCACTTCGTTCCACAAGGAGTTGGGGCACATCATGTGGGAAAAATGCGGCATGGCCCGCACGGAAAAGAGCCTCAAAGAAGCCTTGCAGCGAATCCCTGCCTTGCGTGAGGAGTTTTGGAAGAACGTGAAAGTTCTGGGTGTCAACGAAGAGTTGAATCAAAACCTCGAATACGCAGGACGTGTGGCCGACTTCCTGGAATTCGCCGAACTGCTCTGCACCGACGCGCTGCACCGCAATGAATCGTGCGGCGGCCATTTCCGCTCCGAGTATCAAACCGAAGACGGCGAGGCCAAGCGCGATGATGATAACTTTGCCTATGTTGCCGCTTGGGAATACCAAGGTCAGGGCAAACCGCCAGTCCTTAACAAAGAACCGCTTGTGTATGAAGAAGTTCACATGAGCACCCGAAGCTATAAATAGATTTTCAGCCGCACCGATATGAATCTTACTCTGAAAGTCTGGCGGCAAAAAAATGCCAGCGACACAGGCCGACTCGTCACCTACGAAGCCAAAAACATCATTCCTGACATGTCCTTTTTGGAGATGCTCGACGTGGTCAACGAAGAGCTGATGCAAAAAGGCGAGGAACCGATTGCCTTTGACTCCGATTGCCGTGAGGGCATCTGCGGCACTTGCTCCATGGTGGTCAATGGAACTCCGCACGGCGGAATGAAGGGCACCACCGTTTGCCAGTGCCACATGCGCCACTTCAAGGACGGCGACGTCATCATTATCGAACCGTGGCGCGCGCGCGCGTTCCCGGTGTTGCGCGACTTGGTCACCGACCGCAGTTCATTTGACCGCATCATCCAGGCGGGCGGGTTCGTTTCTGTCAACACCGGCGGCACTCCCGACGGCAATGCCATCCCCGTGCCCAAAACCGACGCCGATGTTGCGATGGACGCCGCGGCCTGCATCGGTTGCGGCGCGTGTGTCGCAGCCTGCAAGAACGCCTCCGCGATGCTGTTTGTAGCCGCCAAGGTCTCGCACTTGGCAAACCTGCCGCAAGGTCGCGTCGAGCGCGAACGCCGCGCCATCGCGATGATCAATCAGATGGATTCCGAAGGATTCGGCAACTGCACGGTTACCGGCTCCTGCGAAGCCGTTTGCCCGAAGGAAGTCAGCCTCGATTTCATCGCCCAATTGAATCGCGAATACGGCAAGGCGATCCTCAAGAACCGCATGGAGCGCAAGTTGGCCGGCGGCGGATAGAATCCCCTTTCATCTCTCTCAAGGCACGAAGCGCGACCAAACGCCTTCGTGCCTTTTTTTTGTTCAGTGTTCTACTTGACGAGTCGGAAATGCTTTTCACCTCTGGCTGACGAGTTTGTCATAATCAGCGTGTTGACAATCTGCGTCGGTGGTTGTGGGGAATCCACAGGAGAACTGTTGCCAAACATGCCAAACGATTTTCCACATACGGCACGGGCATCAGGATGTAAACTCTAAACGGGTAGGCTCGTTCCTTCTTCTCGATGCAAGAAGAAGCATTCTTTCCCGTTCAAGGTCTGAAAGGGGCGCTGTAAAGCGACAATGGCCCCAATATAACGCTGGACTTACGTGTCCATAACTTGATAGAATACAAGTCAATGGCAGAAACTTTCTCACAGTATCTGACGCGCTTGAAAAGTCATTCCACTGAGCGTGGGCTGAACAATCCGCTTGTTAAGATGCCGGTGAAGAGGTTTCGGAAACTCCAACCCTTGGAGTTTGACAGTCTGGCGAACGGTGGTTCAGTAATCATAGGCACAGCCTACGACCCGATCTCCCGCAATCTTCTCAAGAATTTCAAGGCATGCATCAGAGAGCGCGGCGAACACTGCGCGTTCTTGTGCTTTGGTTCGGTGGAGATGGCCATAGCTGGCGGTGTGGAACAGCAACCGAAGAGCGCTCTATTCCCAGTCTGTCTAAAAAAAGCGTCTTTAAGTTCCGTTGGACAAAATGTGCGAACGAGCGTGGCCGATGACACGGGCTGGCTGTTCAATCCAGCACTCAAAACTCACTTGCGCAATCTCGGCATTGTCGTGTCGGAGTGGGAGCATCCGCAAAACATCGTGAGTTGGGTCAAATCTCAACTTGCGAATCGTGGCACGGTTGAGTTTGGCGCTTATATTGGCCTATTCAGTAGTCAGCAGATGGTGATTCAGGAACGGTTCGAAGATCCGCGTTTGTGCCATGTGCTTGCAAAAAATCCGGTGGTTCAGGCAAAGCTAGAAGGCCGACAAACTGAGGCAGCGCATTTTGGGGAGACAACGGATGCGGGACTGGAGGATCTTGGCATGGTTCTTCCGTGCGACGATAGTCAGTTGCGGGTTGTCCAACTTTCAAACTCTGGTTGCAGCATGCAAGTTGAAGGCCCACCGGGCACCGGAAAATCCCAGACCATTGTCAACATCATCAGCAACGCGCTTTGGCGCGAGCGTAGCATTCTCTTGGTTTGCGACAAGAGGATAGCCATCACTCAGGTCGAGGAGAGACTCAAGAACGTTGGATTACAGTCTGCCTTGCTGAATATTCACGACGAAGAACTCGACAAGAAATTGTTTCTCGGACAGGCAACGGAAAAGTTTTCTACGCATGGCGCACAAGAGTTCTGCGGCGGACAGGTTCAATATCCTTTTGACCAACTCAGTCAGACACGCGAAACGCTTAACAATCGTGTCCGATTCGGTCGCAAAGTATGTCACGCTGCGCTGCAGGTTTCTAATTCCGAAGCCTTGGGTGGATTGATTCAACTAAAGAAAGAACTTGGCAATGTGCCGATATTGGAAATCGCCAATTGGCAGGCTTTGTCGAAAGAGCGTTTAAATCCACTGCTAAAATCCATAGGCGAGTGGCCAGGCTTTGCGTCTGTCGTCAAGAACTCCACAAGCCTGTGGAATCGGTTGCGAACCGAATCCTTCACCGATCCGAACGTGGCGAATGATTTAGCCGGGCTTACGCAGATGATTCTTACCCAACTTGAATCGTTGAACGAACTCCGAGAATGGACTGCGTCAGTTGGGGTAGTTTCAATGCTGGCATCTGATACCGAAGTTATTGCGATGCTGGCCTTGGCGGAAAACGTCTTGAGTCGCCCGTCGTGTCATCACGAAGTTGTCGGCAATAGGGAAGTCTCATTGGCTGAGTTGAGCGATTTACAAAAAGTTTGGACGGGACGAGAAGCGTTGATGAAGGCGCGCCATCCAGTTCCGCTTCATTCCCCATACCCAGGGGAAGCGGAACTGGAAGCGAAAGCCATTCTATCATCGGAGCGATGTTGGACTTGGCAAGATATGCGTCTGCGTGCCAAAGCTCACGACTCGCAACGCGATGGGATCGAAGCAATTCAGCCGATTTATCGTCGATTGTGCGACCAGTTGGGATTGGTCTATTCTCCGTTCCTCAAGTATCGCAGGGCTCAACTGGAGTTAGTGCTGCGACTTGGCGAATTGAAGTGTTCCATCCCTCGAACATGGTGGTCAGCCAGCGCAACACCAGTGTTTTCGGTAGCTGGCTGGATTGGTCAATTTCGTGCATGCGGCCACCAGGCCGTTACAGCTCCATCACCGCTTCACTTTATCGCGCTTGAGCGGGTTGCTGCAACGCAATGGGAGCATGTGGTAGCCAAGGCCGAGCACGGCTTCAATTTGGTGAGCTACTGTCTGAAGTTCGTTAATGACCGCAAGTGCAAGTTTGCCCTATCTCAAGCGTATCCCGGAATTCCGGCTCGTGGCTTTAAGAACTGGCGTGAACTCACGCTGCACGCGATCTCGACTCATCTCATCATTGCATCACTTCGCGTCGCATCTGAAACGCACGTTGTTCTCAAGCAGATCACTGCGAATTATCTCGCTGCGGGCCACGAACACCCAGACAAGTTCAAGGAAATGCTGGTACATGAGGATGTGAAGCGTCTTGAGGTCGCTGCTGCACTGGTTGAAAAGTTGCGTGACCGAAACGACTTGTTCGACGTGTCTGGTGTCCACTGGCAGACGCTTTGGGAAGCGCCGAATCCCCGGCTCATGGGAGAAGTGCAGGCATTGCTGGCCAAGTTTGATCAACTCGTGTTTCCAGATTGTCAGTCAGACAATGTGGAAACTGCCATTGAACTCCACAAGCAAGCCAGCGGACGTATCGTCAATTTTCTTCAATCTTGGGAACAGCAGGACGGAGATGGGATGCAGCCCATCCTGTCGAGTTTTGAAGCTCAGCGAGAGTTTTTCCGTTGCAACGCCCGTCTCCAGCGGTTGGAGTATTACAAGGGGATACAAACAGAAGCGCATCCATTCCCAGATTGGAAATTCATCTGCGAAAGCATTGTCTGGCGCGATACCTTCGAGAATCTATGCGGAGCACAACGCCTCGACATTGATAGAAAACTCTGGGCAGCCATCGCAACGCGCTTGAAAGCGCATCAAGCTTTACTCGCCGAGTCTTACGTGCGGTTGTCCCATTACTTTGAAAGGGCGACCGACAGCCTCGTCAATTATGATTCTCTCATTTCCCTCATCGGCGAAATTCAAGCCGAGCTTCCTTGCTATCAGCTTTGGATGGAAAAAAAGAAGTGGCAGGAAAAAATTCGCGGGGCGTATCCAGAACTTGTTCCGCTTTGGAAAAAAGTTACAGATGGGACTGTGCAGCCTCACCATGCTAAACGGCTCTTTTGTTTCAATCTCCTGCGGCTGTGCGATCCGATTGCAAAACCGGACGGCGCTGAACTTAGACAAACTTTGGAAACATTCATCGAGCAGGACGAACGCCTGACCGACTGGACAGTGAATGACCTCAAGCGAAAGCTTGCCATCCGAATGCAGAAAGCCGAAGCAGAACACCCGGTTGCCTACGGACGACTTAAATACCTTGATGGTCTTAAAATTCGGCCTGCGGTTCGAACAATGCTAAACAATGGCGAGAAGGGCGATGTCTTGGACTTCTTGTTGAAGTTTAAGCCATGTTGGATGATGAGTCCAACATCTCTGGCCAACTTGGTTGACCTCTCGATATTTGAAAGTGGGCGAGCGCCATTCGACTTGGTTATTTTCGATGAAGCTTCCCAGATTCGCGTTCTTGACGGGTTGCTATCCATGTCATTCGGCACTCAGGTAATCGTGGTTGGGGACGAACATCAGCTTCCGCCGGACGACGATTTTAGAAGTCTTTACAGACCGGAAGATGATGATGATAGCGATGTTGAATCCCCGAGCGAGAGCCTGCTAAATGAATTCAAGACCCCGCTCCGCACAATGACGTTGCTATCTCATTACCGGAGTGAAACTCCTGACCTGATCCGTTTCTCAAATGAACGGTTCTATGGAGGAAAACTGGAAATGTTTCCTCCAGCTCACGTCAGTGGAATTGGACGTCAGCTACACTACGTTGCTAACGCGGTGTATTCCGAGGTGGCAGGGCAGCGTAACAATCGGAGAGAGGCCGAAGCTGTCGTCAACCTTATTGGAGCGCATGTTCGAGATTTTTCCAATAAATCATTGGGCGTTGTCACAATGAACATATCGCAGATGGAGCTAATTGAAGATTTGCTGCAATCGGCTCCGCCAAATGTTCAATCCTTTTGTTCTGACGACGCCAAGTTCTTCGTGCGCAACCTTCAAACGGTTCAAGGGGATGAAATGGATCGCATTATTGTCAGTCTTACTTACGGAAGGAATGCGGACGGACGTTTTAACGCTTCAATCCTGAAGCAATTCACAAAAAAGGGCGGCGAAAGGCGTCTCAACGTCGCCATCACGCGGTCTCGAAGTGGCATGATTGTCGTTTCATCGATGACCGTCGCCGACCTTGCTGGCTCCTCAGCAACTTCGGAAGGTTTCCATTGTCTGAAAGCGTTTCTTGCGGACTTGGAGGCTACAGCCGTATCCAGAAACTTCGGCATTACCTGCCAACGTTTTCAGAAACGAATTAACGGTGTCTCAAACGTGGTTTTCTGCGAATCGCCGTTCGAGGAACAAGTTGTCGAGTTCTTGGAGAATCAAGGTTTCACAGAACTGGAATGCCAATACGGCTGCGGCAAATTCCGCATCAATATCGTTGTGAAGGAGCGCGGAAAGAACGTGCTGGCGATTGAATGTGACGGTGCGGACTACCACAGTTCTCTCGTGGCGCGCACACGGGACCGTGCCCGGCAGAGGATCCTTGAAGAACGTGGCTGGCGGGGGCGGATTCACCGTGTCTGGAGCACGAATTGGTGGTATTTCGAGAACCAAGAGAAACAAGCCATCCTTGATGCCATTGTCGGCGCTCGCCATGCCCAGCAGGACCCAAACTCAGACAGGCCATCGGAAAATCACAAAACTCCGCTCCCAAGTTCAAGCGATGTTCACGAACCAAATGGAGGCGAGGTGCAAGAAAAACGAAATATTAAAACCGATGACGATGGCAATATTAATGAAAGAACGCGCGGAACAAATACAGACTCTCAATCAGAGATTACGCCAATAGCGAGTGACCGAAAACCGCAAAGCTCTTCGCAGGCAAAGCTTGAGATCGAACCTCAAAAGACAATCGACGGATTAGGCGTGACTGCAGACGAATTGCGAAACGCTTTATATCGCTTCATTCCGCAGAGTGGAAAGATTGGTCGCGAAAAACTGCTTGAGGATGTCTCAGCGCACTTGAATTTACATTTACGAAAAGCACGGCCTGAACTCAATAAAATGATTGCTGCAGAGCGGCGGGTGGGTTGTGTGGAATTGGATTCAGGATGGGAGCACATTTGGAGGCTCCATAAGGGGCTGAAGAAAGGTGTCACCCATTAGGGCTACAACCCATAGCTTAGCGCATTTGCGTGATAGAGCCTTGCGCAAGGCGCTGGATTCCGAAGGATTCGGCAACTGCACGGTTACAGGTTTGTGCAAAGCCGTTTGCCCGAAGGACGTCAGCCTTGATTCCATCGCCCAATTAAATCGTGAATACGGCAAGGCGATCCTCAAGAACTCGCTGTCGAAACGAAATTTTCACGATCGTCTGATTTGTAGATATTCATCTGCCTTCTCAGTTTGTCCCACTCAATTCTTCGCATAATTCAAAATGTTCTAAAGTTCTAAAGCTTATTGACATGTAGGATAAGCTTCATTGATCCTCAACTCCCGGCCGTTGGACGTAAGAGTTTGCAGTTCTCGGTGATCGTGCAAACAATATTTTCTAGGCACCCAAGCACTATTCTTGGATTTGCTCGGCTATGAATGATTTTGCTTCCTTCAAAGCCGCTTCCAAATCTGGCTCAACAAGAAAAGTTTTCCTGAAAGATTTTCCGTGCCATTTTCCAAGAACTCTCACCTCCGCTGCTGCACGTTCATAAATAACTTTGACCTCATCCGGTTTGTTTTTCGTCTCCCATTCGTGCAACGCCTCTACGCTCGTAAGAAAGTCCAATGTGGCTTTCGACCACGTTTTGCGAAGCAACGCCCCTTCATTTGTGTCCGTACCGCGAATGCCGCCTATCGTGTCTAGCATCGCCAGTTGAATCCTTGGTGCTCTATACATGTGCAGGATCGGCAAGACCACGACTAGAATCATTGCCGCCGCTGCCACCAACCCCAGCACGCAACGCCAGATCAGAGCAGGACTGCGGTACTGACCTTTCGCCACAACATGACGGATGATTACCTGCCTCACTTTGGTTTGTAACCGCTCATGGGCGTATGCAGGGAAATCGCCTGCCGCCGTCTGCATCGCATCCACGAGTGGCAGAGTGTCCTTCACCAAGCGCACGTCTTTTTCCAGTCGATCAAACTCTGCGCACAGTTCCGGTTCGCACGCTCGCAACGCGTCCAATTCCGCACGCTCAGCATCCGTGGCTTGACGTGTGATGATTTTCATGGCCAGATCAAAAAAGCGTTCATCATTCATTGAATTCATCGCAAAAAGCCTATCGCATCTTTCAGTTATTATCGTCACGTCCCCATATCCGACGCATCGCTTCTAGCCCACGCTTCAAGTAAACGCCCACCGAACCAACCGATACACCACGCTTCCGGGCAATTTCCTCGTAATGCAGGTCATGCAGAAAAAAATCTGAAAGAAACTCTCCAAACGGCGGCTTGAGTTCAGCAAGCACCTTTCCCAGCCGTTGTGCCAGTTCTTTTTGTTCCAAATCCGCCAATGGCGAATCGCTTGATGCAGGTTCATATAGGGCTCTTTCGCCATCCGTTGGAACGTCCAACGATTCAGTCTTACCCTCGCCGCGCTTCTTGGCAAATCGCTCGCGCAGCAGACTTACGGCCCGATGATGTGCGATGCTCACTGCCAAAGGCTTCAATTCCTCCGAAGATTTGACTTCATGCACCATTTCCACCAATTCTTCCAAAGACTCAATCGCAACGTCATCAATCTCGTTTGGAAAATACGGGCGAAGCTTCAGATGTGCCACCGCAAAGACGGCTGGCCAGAGCCAGCAAAATGCTTCGTCCCAGGCATTAGCATCACCGCGGCGCAGGGCTTGAAGATTTGGCATTTTCACATATTCAGCTTGCCCGAGTTATTTCACCTCGGCAAGCCGAACGATTTCGCCTTGTTCTTTGGAGTTATAAATAGTTGTAAGAACACTTCGATATTTTGCGATGTCATAGGTGAAGGCGGTCAAAGTGGACCAACAGAACCATCACGCAAAAATGCTGATAACACGAAAGAACCGCCACATTAAGAAATGAAATTATGAAAACCATGTCCAAACTCGCCATCAACGCCGCAATCCTTTGCTGTCGCGGGGCGAGCAAACCAGGACAAATAGCGTAGTTAGCAAACCAGGAATGTTCTTGTCACAAGGATCATCCCCCTGCCCAGCCCTTGAGGAGGCCTGAGCGGAGCGAAGG
>CAIUEN010000347.1 GCA_903898185.1 uncultured Verrucomicrobiales bacterium | reverse complement strand
TTGAGAGGTAATTACGATGCACAGACCGGCGTTCCCACGCGGAAATGCTTTCCCCAACAATAGTTCAAGAAATGTTCAACTTTGGTTCCAAAAAGTGGGAATCTTCTGAGGCTGGAAACGGGCCGGTTTTCTACGGGCTACTCGCGGTCCACGGATTTACCCCCAAATCCTGGACGCGTTCACCAAGATACGAGAACAACACCCCACAGCGGCTTTGTCCGCCAGCCAGCAGCACGCGCTGGAAAAGCACCTGGATCAAGATCTAACCGACCTGCAACGCTATCAGACCTTGATGTTGTTGCGTAACTGTTACCTTGAACCCAAAATCCAACCTGTGTGGTGCGCGGCCATCCGACGCCTGAAAAATATCGAGTTGCGCCAATCGTTGGAAACCCTTGACTGCCCGCTAAGATGAACTCTTCACTCACTGCCATTGCCACCTCCGCAAATTCCAAGATGAAAAACGCCCCTTCTATGAATGTTCTGCCCGAGCGTGAAATGACCAGCGAACAATACAGCCGGTTGCGTGATCTGATTTACCAAAAGCTGGGCCTGTTTTTCGAGGACAGCAAAGTCTATTTCCTTAAACGACGGGTTGAACGCCGACTGGTAGCTCTGCAACTGGATCGGGTTGATGAATATATCTTTTATCTCCGTTTTAGCGACGAGAATGGACGCGAGATGCAGGAGCTTGCCAACCTGATTACCACAAATGAAACGTACATGTTTCGTGAATACGAGCAACTGGAGGCATTCAGCAACCATTGCCTGCCTGAGATTCTCGAGGCAAAAAGGAAACGCAGCGACCGCTGCCTGCGGATATGGTCCGCCGGATGCTCTTCCGGAGAAGAACCCTACACGCTGGCCATCATTCTGCGCGAGGTGATAGCCAATATTGCTGACTGGGAAATCGAAATTGTGGCCAGCGATGTCGATAGCAACATGCTGCGGTCGGTCGAGGCCGCCAATTACGGAGATCGTTCTGTCAAGGATGTGCCCGAACAGTACTTCGATCGTCATCTGGTCTGCAATGGTGCCAGCTACCAGGTTCGTCCGGAAACCAAGCGCCTGGTGCGGGCATGCCATCTCAACCTGCATGATCGGCTGACCATGAGGGCCATGCGCGGGTTTGATTTTATCTTTTGCCGGAATGTTCTCATCTATTTTGACGACGCCTCCCGCAAAAGCGTGGTGGATCATTTCTACAGCGCGCTGAATGCTGGCGGCTATATTTTTCTCGGTCACTCGGAATCAATCGGTCGCATTTCCAGCGCCTACACGCTGGTGCGCCGGGGCAATTACCTCACCTATCAAAAACCCTGACTATGAATAACATTCTGATTATCGACGACTCGCAACTGGTTCGCAATTTTCATTCCTACATTGTCAAGGAGGCTGGGTTTGAGGTGACCACTGCCGTGGATGGGGTGGATGGCTTGGAGAAGTTTTTCAATGACCGCTTTGACATTGTGCTCACGGATATTAACATGCAGGGGATGGATGGCTACGAGTTTATTCGTCGCGCGCGCCAGAGCGGCCAGCATGACCATGTGCCGATCATCATCGTTTCCACCCAAGGGGGCGAAAACGACAAAATGAGAGGGTTTGCCGCAGGCGCCAACCTATTCTTGGCCAAGCCCAGCGATGCCAGCAGGATTGTGGCTAGCATCAAAATGCTGCTTGGCACCACAACGCAGTCACGCGGAAACAGTCCAATACCCGCTTAAGCCTATGCCTACATGCATGATCTCATGGTTGGGCGGATGGGAAACGAAGCTGAGAGTTCATCTCAACAAGCCCGCATGGCTTGTGCCTTGGCACCGCCAATCGCGGAGATCACAGCTTGATCCGGCCCATCTCCGAAATCTGATTCAACGGCTGCGCGATCAAAAGCGGTCGCTGCTGGCGTTGACTGAGACGCTGGAATCCGAGTTTCTGGACATCGGGAATGATCTTCAAGAGATGACTGGCTTGGCTTGCTCAATCGGGGTTCAATACGATGCCGTTCTCGCCACTATATCTGGCAAAGAGAAGGATTCTGCCCTTGTATTTTTCGCGCTGTTGCTTAAGAAAGCCGAGGAACTGATCCTTGCCAGCTATGAACAGTACAAACACGTATTCTCTGTCTTCAAAGAGGTGGAAGGAGCGGTGGAAAACGCCGTTGTTCATCAGGAAGACCTGCAACGCGTTTGGGCGCTGCTGCCCTTCACTGTCGCTCAGTTTCGAATTCAAGCCAGCCGATTCGATGCCGAAACGCGAACCTGTTTCTTCATTCTTGCCAGCGAGGTCGATGCCTTGCTTGCAAGCGTGCGCACAGAAGTGGGACATCAGTTTGAGCATTTGAATGAAACGCAAATCCTGAGTCAGAAAGTGGCCGCCGATCTGGTTAATACTGTCATAAAACATAGAACTGACGTTTTGATGGTTCTGGACGCCAGTCGCAAACGACTTGCGGATTTGGAGCGGGCGCTCGCTGATTCCACCCGCGTCGTCCACGGCTTGTTCGAGTCGAGCCAAGGGGCTGATCGAGGAATCTCCCGCATGGTAATGGCGTTGCAGAGCCAAGATAGCGCCCGGCAAAAGATTGAGCATCTATGCGAGGCCATTGATGATCTGGAGCAAAATCTTGAAAAAGCCGCCAATCACACCACGTCCACTTTGGAAGGAGAACAGTTGTTGCAGGCCATAACCGAAATCGCTTTTCTGCAGAGACGCCAGATAGAAACCGTATTCTCCAGTTTGGAAGAGGAAGCCCATGAGATCGTCGGGGGCATCCAAGAAATCCACGCAGCCATGGAAGAACTGGTTGGAAGCGCTTCGCGCAACGGTCAGACTGCGCTCGAATCCGGAGTGGTGAACCAGTCCGTTACAGCCATTCGAGGGATCTTGGAGATTTCCAGAACCACCATAGCCAAAGCTGACAACGTTTTCGAGTGCATTGCGCCCCTGCGCTCCACATTCCTGGCTTATACGTCGCGAATCACTGAACTTGCCCGCGGCGTGCGCCTGTCCGCGTTGAACGCTCAGATTTACGCTTCGAACCTCAGCGGCGGAGAGGCTTTGTCCGTGCTCTCCGAGCAGGCACGCCAAGTATCCGATCTCAGCATGGACGAAGCAAGTTCGTTGTCCAAGCATCTGGATGGCATCGGCACATCAATCGAACTCCTGCATCAGGAGTTGGAGGGTTTCCAGACACTGGCGCGCGCGGAGCAGTCGGTCATTCAAGAAGAGGCTGCGCTTTGCGAGGTCAAGCTTCACAGTTTACAGGAGGATTTGCCTCGCAGCCTTGCCGGAATGAGCCCCAGCCTGAAGAAACTTGCGGCACTGGCAAAGCGGCGGGCCAGCCAATTGAAGTTTCCTCAAATGGTCGCCGAAGCCAGGCGCAACGCCGTTGACTTGTTCGATGATCTGATGCTCTTGGGAGATCGTGATTCCATGGGCGGCAGGGTTCTTGACGCTGGCAAGCAGTTGGACCATTTGCGGAACCGCTACACCATGGCAAACGAACGGGAGGTCCATGAAAACGCTCTCCAAGAACTGAATTTGCAAGCAGGCCACCACAATGGTGACGCAGACAATCCTGTCTGCCATCCTGCCACCCCAAAACCGCACTCAGATCAACCAACCGAACTCGTCGCGATGGCTGAGCATTCAGTCCGCACCTCAAGTAGTGACTTGGGAAACAACGTCGATTTTTTCTAAGCGCCCCATGACTATTATATGAGCTTTGAAATCAAACACGAACCCTTGGAAAATCGGATCATACTGGGCGAAGAAGTGTCCATAGCCGAAGCGCGGGATTTTCATGCTGCGGTCTTGACTTTGGCGTTGGACGCAAAACCCCTGACGGTCGATGCCCGCGCCGTCCAAGCGATCCACACCAGCGTTGTGCAAATCCTTTTTTCGCTGAAACTATGCGCGGGCCAGTTCTCCGTGCATGGGGCATCCGCCCAGTTTACCACTGCCATTGAGCGCCTGGGCCTGGACTTGCTAGGTTCCAAACCAGGCTGATCATCACCCTTTCACTCCATATTTCCATGCCTAAAACCATCATGACCATCGATGACTCGCCCACCATCCGGCAAATGGTCAAGTTCACCCTGAAAATCACTGACTATCAAGTCATCGAAGCGGTGGACGGACCTGACGCCCTGGCGAAGTTAAACGGTCAACGAATCGACCTTTTTCTGAGCGATATCAATATGCCAGGAATGAATGGCTTCGAACTGGCCCGGAAAATCCGCAGCATGCCCGCTTTCAAATTTACTCCGATTGTTCTGTTGACGACTGAGTCCGACCAAGCCAAGAAAGCGGAGGGCAAAGCGGCCGGGGCCACAGGCTGGATAGTCAAGCCGTTTTCTCCTGAACAACTCATCGCCGTCATCAAACGAGTGTGTCCTTGACTTTTTTTATGACCAACGATCTCTTAGCGCAGATGCGATTCGGTTTCCGCCAGGAAGCGCGGGAGCTTCTGCAGGAATTGAATTCAGTTGTCCTCGCTCTGGAATCCGAACCCGACGACCGCGAGCTTCTCGACCGCGCTTTTCGGGGAGTGCATACCCTCAAAGGCTCCGGGGGAACTGCTGGAATGAAAGAGCTATCCGCCTTCGCTCACAAGCTTGAGGAGATATTCACCGCCGCGCGAGAGGGCAAGCTGCAGGTCAACTCCGAGATCACGGATTGCACGCTAAAGTCGCTGGATTTGATTGAACAAATGGTGGAGACCGAAGGCGACCTCGCAGACCGATCCAAAATTGAGGTCATTGAAGCGGCGCTGGCGAATCTCTTGCCCAATCATGCCGCTGCCACTCTGGCATCATCCTCGGCCACAGTTGCTGCCGTTGAGGTGAGGCATCTTTACCGAATTCTCTTCAAACCGCACACAACTATTTTTTACTCAGGGACCGATCCCAAGAACCTGTTGGATGAATTATTCACCCTCGGGCAATGCCGGCTGACTGCCCGGCTCGGAGAGCTGCCCGCGTTGGATCAAATGGATCCGGAAAAATGCTACCTGGCTTGGGAAATCGAGTTGATCAGCTCGTTGCCGGAGGAGAAGATTAGAGAGGTGTTTGCGTTCGTTGAGTTTGAAAGTGAACTAAACATCTCGGCGTCCGCCTGCGATGAGACATCGAGGTTCGATAACCCGGCTGTCTTTACGGGCGACGCTCTGCGGGACTTTTTCGCGGAAGGCCAGGAGCAGTTGACTGGTGTCGAGGAATCCCTTCTGATGCTTGAAAGCAATCCATCGGCTGCCGAACCGCTGGATGGACTGTTCCGGTGCCTGCACAATCTCAAGGGCAACGCCGGCGTTTTGTTAAGCGAGCGGACTTGCGACCTGCCGCCCAACCATCCATTGTTCTACATCCAGCGCGTGGGCCATGCGTCCGAATCGCTTGTCGAAGAAATGCGCGCCAACGGGCAACATGCCATCGAGCCGGAAAAGATCGAATTACTCTTTGCGGGCTTGGATATTCTTAAGAAACAGGTGTCCAGCTTTGATCGCAATCTGCTCGCGCCGGTGGACGACAAGGAGTTGCTCAAGCGATTCGGGCTCTCTCCTGATCTGTTTGCGCGACACCAGTCCCCGGCGCCGGAGAAAACTGCCGCCGCCATTGATTTTGAAGTCTTCTCCGAAACGGCAAATCAATGCTTCGAAGTCCTGGGCACGGCGCTGGCGGCGCTGGCTGGCGGCGCTGAAGACGCGCCGTCGCTTTGGAAAACCTGCTCGCGCTCTCTAAAAACTCTCATTGCCGCCGCCAACTTTCAGGCTCTTGGCCCTCTGTCAGACCTGTTGAGACCCGTTGCTGAGTTGCACAACAAAGCACCCGCTCCGTCAGTGGATCGAATACCCTGGCTGCAGACGCAATTGCAGAAAGCAATGGAGTGGGTTCGGCAGCTTCGACCGGTCAATGGCCACCAGGCAATCGTCACTCCCACTGACACTTGCAAGCCATCCACAAAACAGTCGTCAGGGAACCATGAATCCCGCGCGGCTCACGCCAGCATTCGGGTGGACCAGGAGAAACTCGACAAGCTGATGCGTGTGGTGGGTGAGTTGCTGGTGGCCCGAGGGGCGTTGCCGCTGCTCGCGCAGAAGATATCCAGGCAGGACGGAATGACTGGCGCTGGACAGGAGGTCAAAGAAATTGGCGGAACCATATCCCGCATTGCCGACGAGTTGCAGAGCACGGTCATGGGGCTTCGCATGATGCCTCTGCGAACGGTCTTTCAAAAATTTCCCCGCATGATCCGGGACCTGGCGCGCAGCATGAACAAAGAAGTGTCGTTTCAAACCTCTGGAGAGGATATTGAAATGGACAAAACGGTGCTTGAGCAGATTGGCGATCCCCTGATGCACTTGTTGCGCAACGCCGTCGATCATGGGCTCGAAACTTCTGACAAGCGCAAGATCAAAGGCAAACCGACGACGGGCGCCATCACGCTCTCAGCGGCCAATGAGGCCAATAACGTAATCATTCGCGTGTCGGATGATGGCAATGGACTGGACGCGGAATTGCTGAAAAACAAAGCCGTCACCAAAGGCATCATCACCAGTGATCAGGCGCGGGAGTTGAACGACCAGCAGGCTTATCAGTTGATTTTCTCAGCCGGATTCTCAACCGCCGAGAAGGTGACCGACGTCTCGGGACGGGGAGTCGGCATGGATGTCGTCAAGACCAACCTTCGTCATTTGCATGGCAGCATTGAGATTGACACCCGGGCTGGCCAGGGAACCACCTTCTTGATTCGATTGCCAACCAGTCTCATGGTTTCGCAAGGCATCCTGCTCAAGTCTGCGGGCGAGGAATATATTCTTCCCATGGACAATGCCCGGGATCTGGTCAAAATTCCGGCTAACGCAGTCCGCAGTTTTCGCGATCAGAAGATGGCGCATGTGCGCGGACGCGTCTTTCCTGTGGCTTCACTCGATGAATTGCTGGACTCGTCGAAATCGCATAAGTCTCAGCCCCGGCCTGAACTTGAATTCGATGATCAAGCAGATCTCCCAGTGGCGATCATCCAAGCCAATGACTTTCAATACGGTCTGATCGTGGACCGATTCGTCACTGAAGTTGAGGTGATCATCAAACCGCTTTCCGGCGAATTGGCCCATCTGCGCATGTTTCTGGGCGCGACGATCATGGGAGATGGCAGACTGGTACTGGTGCTGAACCCGGCTGAACTGTTCCAGTATTTTCACGCGGAAAACAAGAAACAACGAACCCGCCTGTCCGAAACCACAATCAAGTCTCAAGACTTGGTGACTTGCTCTTGAACACTACCCATTTCACATCCCCACTATGATTACTTGGAATCCCACCTATTCAGTTCAATACGTCGAAATCGATCAGCAGCACCAAAAGCTGCTGGCTCTGCTGGGCGAACTTGAAACGGCGATGCTGGCGGGCAGAGGCGCTGAAATCCTGGGTAACACCCTTGATCAGGTGCTTGAATACACAGATTACCATTTTTCCACTGAAGAGGGTCTGATGTCCACGCATCGTTATCCGAACACAGAATTACATCTTGCACAGCACGAAGAGTTCAAAGCGCATGCGCTTGACCTGCATCAGCAGTATGCCGCCGGCCAGCGCGCCCTCGCGATTGACACCCTTACCTTTCTCTGTGAATGGATGCTCTATCATATACTCTCCACCGATAAGGAATTTGGCTCCTTTCTGAGCGCCAAGGGAGTGGCATGACATTCTTGCAAATTAGCTCGCTTGTGGCAGTTGAGAGCGATCACTTCAAGCCATCCAAACATCTTTTCGGCACCCCGGTTCCAAACTGTAATTACGTTGTACATGGAGCACACGTATATCGCGTCGCTGGTTTTGTTCAGCAGTTCGGCTTCGCCGCCAAGTTTGTTAACCTCATTCTTCATTTAAACTCCTTTTCTGCATCATTGAAAACTCCTTGTTGGATATTGGATATTCATCTCAATTCTCTTGGATTTTTCATAACACGAACAATCGTATCCATGAGAGTCGGCAACTCATAAGGTTCGCTCATGAATGCCTGGGGCAGTTCGGCATGCTCACCGGCCATCGCTTGGGCTTCACTGTAGCCACTGGACAGGATTACCGGAATATCGGGCACAAGCTTGCGCAATTCCGTCAAGGTCTCCCACCCATCCATGCGCGGCATGGTCAGGTCGCACAGGACACAACCGATTTCGTCACAGAGATCGATGGATGCGCGCCACAAAGGACAATGCTTTCGATGAGATTCGAGATCGAAAAATCTTAGAAACCAAGGCTGAGCATCTTTTGACTGTATTAGCCAATGGCACTGTTTCAACAAATGTTTTTTTGCGTCGGTTACATAATTTTGTCATGGACATGAACTGGCTGCCTTGGCCAATAATTCCCCATAAGCAGTGGCCTGCGATAAAATTCTCGCCCAAGCGGGCCATAACAGCGGAAGAGCATAAACGGATCATCGAGATCGAGTGCCATCCGGAACGCCGGGCGTATTATGAAATGCTTTGGCATTTAGGTGGTTCGCAATCGGACGTGGCATCGCTCGTTGCTGAGGATATTGACTGGAAGGAACAGTCGATTGTTTACCACCGAAAGAAAACCAAAAGCACCGCGATTCTGCACTTTTCCAAGGCCGTCACCACAATACTGCAATCCCTACCCTCTGCCCGCCATACCTTGGCCCGACTTGCACGACCACATTGGTAAACTCGCCGGACAACCCGCCCGCCGTCTTGATTGGCTCGAATTGGAAGTCGCCGAAATGAATCCCAATTCGAGCACCGCCGGAAGGGCTTGGAACAGGCACTACTAACAGAGATTCCGTGACTATCAGGAGGAAAAGATCAGAGAGATCAAACGCAATCGTCCGAGGATACCGGGCGATTCTGGATAAAATGAGCCTGAAAATGAGTTTATTCCCAAGGCCATTGAGGTCTTTTTTGTTCCGAGCATCGCATTTTTCGTTCCGAGCCCTTTTTCGATTTCGCCGCCATCGCCGATGACGGCAGCCGTGCGGCCTGGCCAATTTGCTGGCCGACCCTGAATAGGCATAGGTCGTACGGAAAAAAAGGACAAAAAGAACTCGTTGATAGACTGCGGGACTGTGGTATTGTAGGGAGTGTATGGCTACCATACATAACAGTAGGCTATCCGACGGGGAAGCTCGGCTTGCTCCCCAGAATATAGTCACAGATGTTACTGTTGCAATAGGCGATCAAACCGATGCTGATGCGGGGAAATGAGTGTTCGATTACCAAGTCGAGCACGGCTTGCCTGTTCGGGCAACCATTCCTTCGCTTCTCGCCTAGGGACAGGTGCTTCTCTCGTTAGTTGACGGGCACTGGATACGCGCTCGCTCGCCAGAGTGAGGAAGAGCAAGGGTTGTTGGTCATATAGTGCAAGACATTACGTTGCTCAATCCCAAGGGTACATCCGTCTGGCCAGAGGAGTTTTCACCCCAAGCGGCGACGGTACCATCCACCCGCAACGCCAGACTGTGATACCCCCCCAGAGGCGATGGCCACGACGTTGCTCACGTCCGAGGGGGCAGTCATTGGAATGTAATCTGAGCCATTGTAGTAACTACCCAAAGCGGTAATCTCTCCCGCCGCACACGCCGGCGGGATGGTAAAATCATACAAACTTACCAACAGACAGGACAATATCAGGAACTTGGTACCATCGAATATAGTGGTTGAGGTCATAAAACACTTTCTTAACTGGCCGACGAATTCGGCTGGAAAAGTGAAAAGCGATTGGATGTTGCTCATGGCAATTTTAGGATTGGGTTCTGAGCCGCAGAGGCTCTGGATTCAAAACGAAAACAGGCACCTTTTTCTCCGAATGCGCATCGCGCCACTTCATGCCATCGAAGGAGTTACCCACCTTCGCCCGAGACGGCCACAGCCACAAGCATCCCGTTGGTAACGGAGGTGCCGATGTTATAGTAGTATCCACAATATGGCCGCCCGCGCTTTGGCTGGCGCGAATGTTGCTGGCATTCTCGGCAACTGCAAGACTGGCTGTCACAAACACACCGATGGCAAGCGCACTCAAGAGTTTGCTTTTCGACACCACTCGCCAAAAAGAGAATTGGGGTTTATTCTCGGCCATATTTTATGATTGTCGCTGGTCAATTTACAGGTCCGCAGCCCGTGCTCAAGTTTATTTTTTAAAATTCAGCGCGCCATCCGTTCGTCTCCAAGTCAGCTCCCCAATGGTTACGATCAACAGGAAAGGACACGATTGATCTAAAGAGGCCCATCGCGTATCGTCAGAATAGAAAGGTTACAACATGTCAGACGACGAAGACGAAATCGCGATATTGGAATGCCAGTTTCCCGGCATTTCGAGTTCAGCTTTTGCGCAGGCGCGCGAAAAAGTCCTGGCTTCTGGACAAAGTGTTTTGCAATCCGAAAATGGATGTATTTACGAGGTGTTTCCCGATGGGCGGCAGGTGCTGGTCAAACGGATAGAACCGCCCACTGTCGTTGAACTCGGCTGCAAGATCACGATCCGATGAGTCCGATCACCCCACGGCTTCGGATGTTTGCCGGTCCGAACGGTTCGGGCAAAAGCGTCCTCAAGCAGCATCTCCCCCTGGCGTTGCTCGGGCTTTATCTTAATCCGGATGAGATTGAGCAGGAAAATCGATCAAGTGCCCGCTTGGTTCAAACGGTCAGTCTTGGATAAGTTGAGAAGAAAATCCAAGCCACCCTCGCCCGCATCTGGGGCGAAGCGAAGGCATTATGAAGTTCATGGAATTTGATCACTACGCCTAAAGACATTTTTTCCAAACCTGGACAGCCCGACACATGACAATGAAATTATGCCTGGAATATTTAACACGCACCCACTGGTATGATGGAGCAAATCGAAGCTGAATATTTCCATGGTTTTCAAACGAGTGGACATAGTCGCCCGGCTCGATTAACGTGTCGCGGGGCGAATGGACAACTGATTGAGGTGTTTATCAAGTTTGCCGGCAGTGTTTATGGTCATTATTCCGGCCTGTGTAGCGAGGCATTATGTTCAACCGTCGCCCGGCAACTCGGTTTTTTGACGCCCGATCCATATATCGTCAACCTCTCGCAGGAGTTTTGTGACGCTGCTCCCAATGAGGCCAAGGACCTGATTTTCCGCAGTCTCGGCCTGAATTTCGGAACCGTCGCCGCTGGCTCTGGTTACGGCGTGATGCAAACAGAACCACGATTGCCGGAACACTTGCGCAAAACGGCCGCCGAAATTTATGCGTTCGACATTCTGATGCAGAATTTCGACCGGAAGATGAGCAACCCCAATTTACTCTGGAACCGAAAAAGCATCGTGCTGATCGACCATGAGTGCGCTTTGACCCCTGTTTTGCAGTGGCCGAGTTTTAGCCTTGCCAATCTGGAGTTGGACAAGTTTTATGACCATGTTTTCTATTCGGAAATTTCGCCGATAGACGCAGATTTTCAACGCCTTATCAGTGCTTTGAAAACGATGACGCCAGACTTCTTGGACGCTTTGTTTGAGCAACTCCCAGACGTCTGGCGCGATGAAAAAGCTTTATCCACGCTCAAGCAATACTTGCACTTCGTAGTGGATAATAGTCAGCCGCTATGCGACATTATCCACGAGAGAGTTTCATGAAATTGCCGTTCAGCTATGTTGTTTTGAGATACATGCACGACGTGTTCACGCGTGAATTTGTGAACATTGCCGTTGTTGTGCATTGCCCCAAGGCAGGATTTCTGCAAATGAAAGGCGTGCGAAGCTTTAAGCGACCATTGGGCCTTTTTCCGGGCATGGATCGCAGCAGCGTTTACAAAACGGTTCGTTTTATGGAGTCTCGCTTTGCTTTATATTATAAATCGAGTCAGCAAAGTCTGAATTTTGAACAACTGGACGCGGCAGCCATTGCAAAAGGTATTTTACCAACCGACGACAGTTCACTGCAATGGTCTGCTCCGGGTGGAGGGGTAACCGAAAACCCAGCGCAAGTTCTTGAAGAGCTTTTTGAACGCATGGTGACAAGGCATGAGGAGAAACACCCAGCCGTTCGCAGGACGGATGAAGAAGTATGGCATCCTTTTGAAGCGGCACTGCAAACTCGTGACCGTCAAATCCTGTCCAGCTTGCAAGAGAAATTGATGTCCGTTGGCAGTTATCAACACCGTTTTGAGCACGCTTGGCAACCGGCACAGGGGCCGCTTCACTTGCTGCTGCCGTTGAGCTTTGATTTGGTGAAATCATCAGACATCGTGGACAAAGCCGTTGCGTGGGGCGGTCGGATCCGCCATTTGAGGAATTCAGATACCCCATTTAAAGCGTTCCTTTTGCTTGGCAAGCCTTCCGAAGCAACACATGAGTCGGCATATGCTGAAGCTCAAGACGTGCTTGCGTCTGACGCCGATAGGGATAGAGAAGTAGTGCCTGAAGAAAATGCGCCGGTATTCGCTGAACGCTTTTCTCGCGAAGTTTTTTCACCCAAATGATTTGTGCTCCATTACCGGGCCACGAACCGGAACCGAGGCAAACCATAGCAACTGTAAGCAAGTAAAGGGGCTACGAACTATCCGAGATGGCGGCAACTGCGATAAATTGGAGGAGATGAAGAATAAGAAAAGCATAGGCATCCTTTCCTGCCCCTTTTTCGGTGAACGTCAGCGAGACGCTAATTTCTCCCTCTGATCTCAATAGTCACAAATCTTACTTAACAAATTGTGGTGAGTATTCTTGACCTGGATGTTAGGTAATACCTAAACACTTACTTCAAGCCATCTGGAGTAATTTTCGCTTCCGCTGCCAGTTGTTTCAGAAATATGTCAAACCGGTCGATGCCAAGATCGCGACGGTAGCGCCGTGAATGATTCAGGCAATTGCGCTGGAGTTGGGCCAGCGTTTCAGGGTTGTTGAGCAACTGCGTGAGCGCCTCGTCCAAGGGATCGTTCCAGTTGACAATCACTCCCAAACGCGCCTCGCTCATTTCTTGACCTAGAGGCCCCGATCTATCGCAAACGGCCAGGATGGGGGTTGCGCTTGCGATTGCAGGGATCAGCTTGCTGGGGATGAACGATGCGCCGGAACCGGATTTCTCGGTTATGACAAAAACATCGGTTGCATGGAGCGCCTGCGCAAACGTGGTTTCGTCAAGGAATTCACCAAAGGCGAACCGGGAGTCGTGGCTTTGCGCCACCCAAGCGCGGACTGACTCGCTTTCCCCACCATTCCCGTGGATCTTGAACTGGAAATCCGCTTGTGTTTTCGTAAGGAGTTGACAGAATTCCATCAACCACTGCTTTTTACCAATGTTACCGGCATAGAGCATCTGCAGAGGCTGTTTTGGAAGACGCCCGAGCTTGGATGGCAACTGGTCGATGCAGTCGGCAAGCGAACCGTTGAGCCAGTTGGGGCACAGGCGCAGTGGCTGGTTGTGTGTTCGCATGCCAGCCAATCGCTCGACCATGACTGGAGAGATCGAGGCAGCAACCGTGAAGGATTGGCCGGCACGTAAATGCCATGCCGCCACACATCGACGCGATGGAGCGTTTCACGCTCGATACGCCAAGGCGAACAGCCCTCTTTTCGGCGCCATTCCGGATAGTATGGATAGGTGGTAAGAACGGTGACATCCCACCCTTTATCGGCAAGACCAAAACAAAGATCCGAAAACACCGAGGCGCCGCCGCCTCGATCAGGATGGAACAGGTTGGTGATGACCAACAGTTTCACTGCGCGCCTTTACAACTACCGCAGCCCGCGCTTTGCGAGCAGAACAGAAAGGTCGATCAATATCTGAGAGACCACTCGCCGGGCCAAACTCGCGAGGCATAGGAAGTGATTTTGGCGCAAGATTTGGCGTTGGATAACGAAAGCTTCTTTGACTGCTTCCCATTTATGGCGCGATGAATACCCGCCCAGCACATAGTCAACCACGCTGGATTGCAGGTAGCCGACCCGCGCGCCTTTGATGAAACACCTTGCAGTTGTATAATAGTCCGCTGATCCATGAAAGGCGATGTCGTAAGGAACTTCATCAAGAAACTTGCGCCTGAAAATCATCGCCTGATGAACGCTGGGAACCGAGTGCCATATACTTTTTTCGATTCGGCGGGGCGGACGTTTGTAACGCTGCTTTCCGGCGGTGTAACATGCGCCGCAACATAACAGATCGACCCGATCACTTTTCAAGACCTTCGCAATGCCTCGGAGACTTTCTGTTCCGTGGAAGCAATCAGACGCATTCAAGTAGATGACGTAATCCCCGCTGGCCAGTGTGGTTCCTTTATTCATGGCGTCGTAAATCCCTTTGTCTCGCTCGGATCTCCAAGTAATTGAAAGCGCATCAACAGAACGCAAGAATGCGACACAGCCATCGGTGGATCCACCATCCACAACAATCCACTCAAAGTCACCAAAATCCTGCCGTAGCAAACTTGCGTAGGTTGCTCTTAAGCCAGAGAGATCATTCCGCACCACAGTTACGACTGAAATAAAAGGGATTTTAACCGCACAACGCGACTCTTGAAGAATGGCATGGCTGCTCATAAAACAGTTCAGGTGAGAGGGAGAAATTAGGGAGTTGGAAGAAATAATCATACCAGAGGGCGCGGTTCAATTAGAACATCCCATTTAGGCAAAGTGACAGATCGCTGCAATCGCTCTTCTAATTTCGCCTTGGCCGCTTTGCACAAGCGCACGCCTTTGGCGTAGA
>CAIUEN010000346.1 GCA_903898185.1 uncultured Verrucomicrobiales bacterium | reverse complement strand
GCGGCGTTTGTGCTCGACCTCTTCTTTGGCGACCCTCGCTGGATGCCCCATCCGGTGAGAGGAATCGGCTGGCTTGCCATGCAGACGGAAGCATTGCTGAGGCGAACTGCTCTGCCTCTTCGGTTGGCAGGTATTCTGGCCGTTCTGGTTGTTGTTGGCGGCTCTGCGGGAATTGCCGGGTTGCTCATAGTATTGGCGACGAGGGTGCATCCTGCGGCTGGTATGGTCGTGGCCATTTATCTTATGTACAGTTGCTTTGCCGTCAAGGATCTTGCGGGTCATGCCGAAGCGGTGCGGAAAGCTCTTGATGCCGACGATATTGAGCTGGCGCGTCAGAAGGTCTCTTTTATCGTTGGTCGCGATACGGCGGACTTGACTGCCAGCGGCATTGCACTTGCCGCCACAGAGAGTGTCGCGGAGAACAGCGTTGATGGCGTCACGGCGCCTCTCTTCTATGCGCTGCTTTTCGGCCCGGTTGGCGCCATTGCCTACAAGGCGATCAATACCCTCGACTCCACTTTCGGCTATAAAAATGAACGTTATCTTGAATTTGGCTGGGCTGCCGCCAGGCTGGATGATCTTGCCAACTATCTGCCAGCAAGAGTGACGGTTCTTGTCATTGCGTTGGCGGCGGCTATCAGTAAACTCAGAGTTTATGATATCTTTCAGGTTGTTCGTCAGGGCGCCAGACTTCACGCAAGTCCCAACGCCGGATATCCCGAATGCGCTTATGCCGGTGCACTTGGAGTCACTTTTGGCGGTGGCAGAAGTTATGGCGGTGAGTTCCATAATTCTCCACTACTTGGTGTCAGAGCGGGGGAGTGTTCGTCGCTGACGATCCGGCAGAGTGTGAGGTTGATGCGGATGACGGCGGCGTTGTTTTTTGCTCTTGGGGTGGGGATAAGAGTGGTGTTGCAGTTGGTGGTGTAACATGCTATGCCTCGGGCCTCGATACGGGCTTCGCCCTACTCGGCGACCGATGGCAGCGTTGCGGACAAGTTGATACTTGCCGGACACTGAGTACACTTCGATACGGCCTTCGGCCTACTCAGTGTCCGGCCGGTGGCTTGGTTAGGTGGCGACGGCGGTCATTGAGTAGCGCGAAGCGCGTATCGAAATGACCTTTATCAAAAACCAGTGATTTAAGGCAATAATGGGTTTTATGTATATCTTAAAATGTTCAGATGGAAGCTATTATACTGGCAGTACAGTCAATTTGGAAATCCGTTTCCATCAACATCAGCATGGCGATGGTGGAAATTTTACGAAAAAAGATTGCCGGTTGAGTTGATCTATTTTGAAGAGTATTCGCGAATAGATGAAGCTTTTTACAGAGAAAAGCAGGTGCAGCATTGGAGCAGGAAAACGAAAGAGGCATTGATTGAAGGCAAATATCCTTATTTGCCAGAGCTTGCAAAAAAATATGGAAGAAGGAAGCATGAACCGCGCCTCGATACGCGCTTTGCGCTATTCAGTGACCGGGGGCGGTGGTATAAAGTTTGGAGGCTGAGTAGGCTGCCGCACCTCGATACGCGCTTCGCGCTACTCGGCGACCGTTAGCTTTTTTATGTGTAGATCGGTCGTTGAGTAGGGCGAAGCCCATATCGAAACGACTCATATCGACCTATGACCCTAAGTTTTAATATAGATTTCAATAAAATTCAACTCATTAATTCAGTTCACATATATTATAAACACGAATACAACACTCATGACCCCACGACGTATCCTCCTCTTCACCGGAAACGGTAAAGGCAAAAGCACGGCGGCCTTTGGAATGCTGGCAAGAGCACTCGGCCACGGTATGAAAGCCAGAGTGATCCAGTTTGTAAAATCTGATGATGCTGTTGGCGAACAGCGAT
>CAIUEN010000345.1 GCA_903898185.1 uncultured Verrucomicrobiales bacterium | reverse complement strand
TGCCCCGCATGAATGGGTGGGAGACATTGACGGCGTTGCGCAAGCTTGCGCCGGAAATCCCGGTGATTCTGGCCAGTGGCTACAGCAGGGAGCAAGTGATGGCTGGTAACCATCCCGAACTTCCCCAAGCGTTCTTGAGCAAACCTTATGAGTTCGCAACTCTCAAGGATACGATTGTTCGTTTTATGAGGAAACCAGACCAAACACTGAAAAAGACCTGAGCTTGAGACTTTCTTGGATGGCGTTGGAAAATTTTCACATCTCTGGCGGCTTCAATTAAAGAATTCTGTAAATCTTTTTGACATCGTACCGCTCTTTTCCTAGTCTTTTCGTCCTTGGATGGGCTCGTAGCTCAGTTGGTAGAGCGCGTGAATGGCATTCATGAGGTCGCAGGTTCGATCCCTGTCGGGTCCACCATCCAGAAGATTGCGGAAATGTCGTGCGTGCTGCGCACGAAAACGTTCGTTCAACCAATAAATTAAAGGCGGGTTCCCTCCAGTACAGTAAGCCTCAAGTTCGTGAGCAATGAATTGGTAGATTTTACTGAGTAAAATGAGTGTCAATTCGATTCACGAATTTACGAATTACGGTACTAGGGTGTTGAATTGAGGAAAAATAGTTCATGCTGATAATTGTCTTTTTCCGTAACGCCTGACTTTAGTCGGATGTTAACGCTTGGAATGTGAGTTTAGGTGAAATCTCAAATTTGAAATTTGAAATTTAAAATCCAAGAACTGCAAATGAACCGCAGAATACGCGGAAGAAGAACCCCTTGCGAAAAATGTATTTTTGATCTTACGGATGGCATCTTCAAAACCTCATTCTGCCTCTTCTTTCCGCGTGTTCTGCTTGTTCTACGGTTAGCCCAACTGCGATTTCCAAGCTAAAACGGCTCGATTACCAGCTTATCAGCTTCCCTAACTCGTCTTGCGATAGATCGGCTTGGCCACAACTGTCGCCGACACCCGTTTTCCACGGACTTCGATTTCAATCTGGGTACCAGGTTTTGAGAACGCGGAAGGCACGTAGCCCAAACCGATGCCACAACTTAGGGATGGACTTTGTGTTCCGCTGGTGACTTCGCCCAGTTTTTGCGATGGAGTGATGGCGCTCCAGATGGCGTAATGCGGACGCGGTGGCGCGGATTTCTCAGCGGTCTTAAAGGCGACCAATTTCTTTGTGACACCTTGCGCCTTTTGAGTCGCAAGGACGGATCGGCCTACGAATGCGCCTTTGTCCAAGGCCACGACCCAGCCCAGCCCGGCTTCCATTGGGGTAGTGTTCTCGTCGAGTTCATGACCGTACAGCGGATAGCAGACTTCGGTGCGAAGTGTGTCGCGAGCGCCCAAGCCGACCGGCTTCAGCCCAAAGGAACCGCCCACCTCAAGAATTCTGTTCCACAATGCCAGAGTTACTTCGTTTGGAGCGACAATTTCAAATCCGTCTTCGCCAGTGTAGCCGGTTCGGGAAACAAAAATTTCGACACCTTGAAACTGTGTTCGTGTGATTTCGTTTTTCTTTAATGCGCTGATTGGAAATATCCCAGCTTTAGAGGGGAGATGGGGGATTTCACGGAGCAGGCTGGAAGCCTGCTCTACGTTGAGGCAGGCGTCGATAAACTGGACGACGCGCGGACCTTGGACGGCGACGGCACCCAGCTTGTCTGAAAGGTTTTCAAGCGTTACATTGGCACGCTGGGGAAATGCGGCAAGCTGGCGTTCGAGCCACGGGACATCCGCACTGATGCGCGAGGCGTTGATGATCAACAGAAACTCCTCGGGGCCGACGCGGTAGGCGTAAAGATCGTCCACGGTGCCCCCGCGTTCGTTGCAGAGAATCGAGTATTGGCCTTGGCCCTGTTCGAGTTTTCGGATGTCATTGGTCAGTGTGCGATTAAGAAATTCACTCGCAGACGGTCCCCGTGCAATCACTTCGCCCATGTGCGAAATGTCGAATATCCCCGCCGCTGAACGGACGGTCATGTGTTCATCAAGAATGCTGGTGTATTGGACGGGCATATCCCATCCGCCAAATTCAATGAGCCGCGCGCCCAATTGCTGGTGCGCCGAGTGGAGTGGAGTGCATTTGAGCATATTAAGAAGCTTTGCCGTCGATTCGTTTGAGGAATTCTTCCGTCAGCACCTCGTAGGCGGCGGCGCCAGCGCTGTATTTGTCGTAGTAAATGATAGGTTTGCCAAAACTGGGAGCTTCGGCCAAGCGCGTCGCTCTTGGGATGACGGTATCAAAAACCCGATCTGAAAAATGCTCGCGAACCTCGCCGACAACTTGCGCAGATAGTCGAGTGCGGGCATCGAACATCGTCATAATCACGCCCAAGAGTTCAAGATTTGGGTTGATGCCTGTTTCGCGAACCTGGCTAAGAACCCGGTTGCTCATGGATATACCTTCCAAGGCATAATACTCGCACTGGAGCGGAATGAGCAGGTAATTCGAGGCGGCGAAGGCATTGAGAGTAAGAATGCCCAGCGATGGCGGACAATCAATGAGGATGAAATCAAATCGTTGTTGCTCAATGATCGGCTGGATCCCGTCCCGGAGCCGGAACAAGTGATTATCGGCGCGGGCAATTTCGATCTCGGCGCCGCACATATCGACTTCGCTGGGGATCACTTCCAGCCTATCCCACGCGGTGGGACAAATTTTTTCCGCGAGCGTCCCCTCCCCCAACAAAGGGCGGTAGGCGCTGGCGCCCTCAATTTTTTCCAGGCCCAAGCCGCTGGTAGCGTTCGCTTGGGCATCCAAGTCCACAAGCAAAACACGGCGGTTCAGCGCCGCCAGGCAGGCGGCCAGATTAACGGAGGTGGTGGTCTTACCCACGCCTCCTTTTTGGTTGGCTATTGCGATGACTTTGGTCGGCACGGTTTAGGATGATAAGGGAAGGGAAGAAAGTTTGCCAGCCTTCAGTCAGCAAGCCCAGCGATTCTGGCAGCAATTCTCATTTTGAGCAAACAATGGGAGAAACGCTGATCTGCCTGCGCACGGAGTTTTCGCCCCCCCTGCGGAGCCAGAGGCACCGCAACAGTCAGCACAACTAACCACTGCACCTCGATAACGAGGTGCTGGCAGACCAGAGGTCTGCCCCACATAATGAGAATTGCTGCGATTCTGGAATGTGGTATGGAGCGGGCCTTGGCTTCGGGAGATAAAATTCTTGCCACTGCTGAACATTCGATGGGCAGATTATGCCACCCCGGCTGACGTCACCACACAACAGTTCCCCTGCGGTCGCGAAATTCTCATTTTTGTTAAACGGGGGCGCGGCCATTGGAGAGGATCACCCATCCGCATTTACCTATTCAAACATCGCCTTCATCCCGCCTGGAATCTTGTCGAATGGAATGACGGAAACCTTCTCGTGAAGCTCATACCGTCTGTCGCCTGAATAAATGACCGCAATCCGATCTAGCGCCAAGTCTTCAAGGGCAATGCGCATGGACGGCGTCATCACCGGGGCATCGGCGCGTTTGACCTCCACGCCGTACATTCGGCCTCCCTTCGTGAACACCAGATCGATTTCCGCGCCCTGATGCGTGGCCCAGAAAAATCAACGGAAGCCCGCCTCTGAGCCAATGGCGCTCAACAGCGCTCTGACCAGCTTCCTCCAGCGAAAACCCGCCTATTACCACACGCGCCATGCGACCCGCTAGAGACTCTGATGAATGTTTGATGAGATCGGGAGATGCGCTTCCCAAAATCAGAAACTTCGCGGGCAGCGGTTTGCGATCAGCCAAAACCCGCAATACGGGGAACAGGTCTGGCTGGCGTTGAACTTCATCAATCACAACCGTCCCTTTCAATTTGGAAAGCGCATCCATGGGTTGAGAGAGCTTCGCGCAGCCAACAGGGTCCTCAAGATCAAAATAGCCGTCTGCCCCCTCCGGAACAAACATCCTGGCCAGTGTGGTCTTGCCGCACTGGCGGGGGCCCAGGAGGGCTACAATCCGTCCATAACAAAAAGCCTCGTTGATTTCCTTGACGATCTCAATTCTTCGGATCATGGCTGATACGCTACCATGAAAAAACAGCATTGCGAGTTATAAATTCATGGTAAAATAACAAAAATGATGAGAATTGCTGGATTCGGCGGCTGTCTGGGGACATGCCGCCGAATTCAGGATAAACGTTCTCTCTAATTCTTCGCAGTCCCCTTTACATGCGAAATGCGGAAGATGGCGCCGGTCGGTGAGTTGGGAAGGCATTCAATCTCCCAACCGTGAGCGGAGATGATCTGTTTCACCACTGCCAAGCCCAGTCCCGTTCCCTTCTTGTGAGTGGTGAAATATGGTTTGAATATTTCCTCCAGATTCTCAGGCGCGACGCCCGGGCCGTTGTCGCAAATCTCAATCGCGATCTCGGAATTGTTTTCCTTGTGGGCGCGGATTTGGATTTCACCGCCAATGTCAACCGCTTGGACCGCGTTTAGAACCAGGTTGAAAAGTGCCTGTCGCAGCAGTGGTTCATCCGCTTCAATGGTCAGTGGCTCAGCCAATAATTGAAGGCGAACTTTCTTCTCTTCAACATCGTAATTGAGGGCATGAGCGACCTCGGCGATAAGGGCATTCAAGTCGGTGGCCGCTGGACGCACCTCGCGCGGGCGTGAGTAGTTGATGAACTCATTCAATTGCGCGGTAACGCGGTCGGTCTCGTCAATAATATCCCGGGAGCGCGTTCGGATGTCGGGCGAGGCCGATTGTTCCTTGGAAATGAGTTGGGCAAGTCCGCGAATGATACTGAGCGGGTTGCGCGTTTCGTGGGCCAGGCCGGCTGCAGCGAGATTCATTTGCTGAAGATGCAGGTTTTGCTCGCGCGCCCGCACCAGCCGGATTTGAAGCTCCGATGTCTTGGCAAGGCTCTTCCAAGTCAGGCTCGTGCCAAGAACAGCAATGGCTCCCAGCAACCCGATGACCAGCCTGACCAGCAGGTCCTCGCGTAAAATGGGTTGAAGGGATTGGGTGGACAGGGTCAGAAGCAATCCGTGAACGCCTTTCTTTGCGATGATGGTTTGATACTCCTGCTCTTTCATCCACGGAGGACGAATGAAATAGTTAAGATCGTTGGTGGCAGAACCCCGGCGCCAGCCTTCCGGGTGGCGGCGAAGGCGCAAGTCTGGAGTCTCGTTGAAAGGCGGTTCGCTTGGGGGAAGCCTCATGTCAGAATCGAACCGATGCGATTGGCCTTGGGCGGAATCGGGTGGATGGGCGCCATGCTCATGGTCGAAGTCATTGATTCTCCGTGGAGGGGGACGGTTGCTTGGGAACGAGGCAAACAGTTCGCGCACCGGCATGACAATGGACAGGTTAGTCAGGTCGCGAATGACATTGGTGCCTAAATCAACCAGGTTGATGAGCGTAACTGAGTCATCCTTCCAGAGCTCGCCATTTTGAAATTCCTTGAGACTGGGCAGTTCCATTGGTTTGCCGGCAGAGGCAACCACCTCGTTCATGGAATTGAGGAGCACCACCGAATGCAACTCCCCTGGGCTGACCAACTCGTTCAGCGCCGATTCGAGGCGCTCCTTGTTGATGACGCCGAAAAATCGTTGCGAGCGCATCAAAAGAAACAGCGTATTAGAGATGTCCTTGGCCCGATTTCTCAGCACCGCACGGGTCGATGCCTCGACTCGGGCATGCTCGACGATTTGCCAGCCAACCAGGATGAGCCAGATTGCCGCGAGCATTCCATACACAATGTAATTGCGTCGTTTCATGGCATGAGAAGAAGCGTCCACGGAGCCAGAGGCTCCTGGTACCGGCAGACCGGAGGTCTGCCCCACAGTGATTTGAGAGTGTCTCTGCTCATGGCTGGCCTACTTCTTTTCGCCTTTTGTTTCAGGCTTCTTCATAGGCATGCCTTCTAGGTATTTGTCGAGGTCTTTTTCGCTGAAGGCTTTTGGAATCATTTCAATGCGGTCGGTTTCGGACTTTGTGGACGCGGCAAGTTCGCCAGGAGAGCGAACCACATAGGGAGTCAGGAAGATCACCACTTCTGTTTTGGTGTCATAAACTGTGTGGCGCTTGAAGAGATAGCCCAACCACGGAATGTCTCCCAGCAAGGGAACTTTTGTGTCGAGAGCCTTCTTTCCTTTGGCCATCAAACCGCCGATAACGATCGTCTGCCTGTCGGGAGTCACAACCACCGTGTTCGCCGAACGCATGGATATTACAGGAATGTTCACACCTGTGGCGACTGTGATGCTCTGATCGGTCAAGTCGGAAATGGACGGCGCTACTATAAGCTGCACCAAGCCGTCTGAGGTAATGAACGGCGTGACTTGAAGCTGGATTCCAACATCACGGTATGTGTAAGTGCTGTTCTGGCCGCCAACAGAATTAAACGTGGTGCCGCTGATGATGGGGATGGATTCGCCCACCAGAATGGTGGCAGGCTGGTTGTTGCGAACCATGATCGATGGCCTGGAAAGAATCTCAGTCTTCCCTTTGGACGCAATGGCGCGAAGTGTGGCTTGAAAGTCATTGCCGGTTATGCTGTAAAGCCCGGCGCCATAAGGCATGGAGCTGCCGCCGCTGGCACCCTGTTGAACGAGCCCGAAGAGGTTGGTCAACTGGACTGAATTTCCGGGCTGTGTAATGGAACCTCCGATATTCTTGGTGTAACTGGCTTCAAGCCCCAAATCCAGGTCATCGTTGTGTGTGACTTCAAGGAAAACCACCTTGATGAGCACCTGTGGCTTGGGCCGGTCGAGATTTGAAATGACCTGGCTGATATTGACAGCGGTCTCTTCGTCAGTGACCACAATGAGCCGACGTGTTTCCAAGTCGGAGCTGATCGTGGCGTCGCCGACCATGGTGTTGTTGTTGTAATCACGGGTTCCCGAGCTGCCGGAACTGCCGGAGCGGCTTCCGCTGGCGCCTCCGGTGGTGCCGCGTGAGCCAGCGCCAGTTCTCTGCTGCTGACCCTGCGCCTGGAGGCCGCTCCAAAGGCATACGCCAGTGATCAGGATAGCAACAGCAATTCGCATTATGAGCAAGGAAGGGGAAAAAACGCTGATCTGCCTGCGCACGAAGTTCTCGACTCCCTTGCGGAGCCAGAGGCACCGCAACCGGCAGGCCAGAGGCCTACCCCACATAATGAGAATTGCTGGGAGAGCAAGCCCGCTTTGATGGATGAATTTGAAAATCATAAGGGTTATCGTGGTTGAATGTTGAGAACTTGCGCGCCGGTCAAAAGCCGCTCTTTCCAGACGAGGAGGATCCAAAACTCGATTGAGACTGTGACTGCTGTTGCTGCATCGTCGTGCTGCGTGTGGTTAAAGGACTGGTCCGGCTTGAGGAGGAACTGCGAGAGTTGCGCGAATTGCTGCTTTGGAACAGGTCGTTGAGAACCTGTTCGACATCCTGTACGTCGGCATTCTCAAGCGAATATACATAAACTTTCTGTTTCTTCGCCGGGTTGGAGTCCAACTGCTGAATGATGGTGGAGATATGCGGCATCAGGCTTTTGTCGGCATTGACAACCACCGAGGCGGTGCGGGCGTCGGCCACAGCGAGCACGCGTCCCTTGCGCTTGGCTCGGTCGCTGGTTGTGGTTGTGGTTTGGCGCTGTTGTCCGCCCATCATTCCAAAAGGCCCGCCAGCAAAACGGTTCATGTTATTATTGTTATTGTTTGAAGTGGTATCGTCCGGAAATAGCGATGTCAACAAATTGGCCATTTCGGTTGGATCGGCGTAACGAAGCCGGAACACCTTCACTTCGGCGATATCGTCCACACTGACGTCGATGTTTGTGATCAGGTCGCCAACGATGGGGAGAATATCATCCGGCGCGCTAACGATGACAGAGTTGCTGTTTTCATCAGCCACCACAAGAACGCGGATGGACGCTTTTGAGGTGCTGGAATTGGCATTATTATTGTTGTTGTCGCCTGCGTTGAAACCACCGGGAAACATCGGGAAGTTGTTACCCCCACGAACGCTTCCCTGGTTGCCACGCCCCGATGAGGTGGAATCCTGACTGGGAAAAAGTTCCTTGATTACAGTGACGGTTGTCTTGGAGTCAGCGTACCGCAACTGAAAGACGCGAATGGAATTAATGGATGAGCTGACAGAATCAAGGGCTTTGATGATCTCCGCCATGCGATGGATGTTAAGCTGAGTATCGGTCATGATCAACGAATTGCCGGCTTCGTTTGCGGTGATCGTGGTGTCGGTTGGCAGGAGAGGCGCCAAGTCTTTTAGCAACTGGGTGGGGTTGAGGGAACGCACCGGAATGATTTGCGTGACAATCTGAGTATCTTTAGGAATCTCGGTCGGGTTGTTGCCGCTCTTGATGGGAATGTCGCGCCGCCGGGCTTCGTCTTTACTGACTACGGTCAGAAACCGACCGTCCTGGACAACGGCATAACCATTCTTACTGAGAACGGAATTAAGCAGCGCCACCGCTTCTGCCTTGGTGAGCGGTTGATTGCTCCAGACATCTACAGTGCCCTTGAGTTCCGTCTCCAGGATGATGATGTAACCGGCCGCGTCGCTCATATAATTGAGCACTTGGTCCAGAGGCGCGTTGCGGAAATTCATTCTCAGACTCTTATCGCCTTTGGCTCCGGAGTTGGACTTGGGTGGAACAAGCGTCACGGGAGCGCCGTGCTGCCGTTTTGGGGTTTGGCCGTTGTTGACGTGTTGGTGGCTGAATTAGCAGCGGTAGCGTCAGAATTGTTTACAGCATCGGCGCCCGGCGCATTGTCCACAGGCGGCAGCGCCTGCTGATCCTGCGGTGGTGGTGGAGCGTTCTCTTGAATATTCACCGGTGGAGCATTATTTGGCGACGGTTCGGTCGGTTGCGCTTGGACGGCGACAGCGATTCCACCCATAAGGACGGCCAGCAAGAAGGGTTGAGATTTCATTTGTTTAGTTCCTGTTCACGTTTCTTCATCAGTCGTTTCAAAATTTCATTTTCAGCATCGCTTGAGCCTGCAGGCTCTGATCCGGAATCGGTGAAGGATGTGGTTGAGGTTTCCGAATGCGCCGCAATGGCCCACGGTCCGTCTTCCTCGCGTCTCATCTGTGCTCCGACGCGCAACACAACCGGCGGTTCATTCGATACCGCCAAGCTCACATGGTCGTATGTGATTTCCTTGATGCGATAGCCGGCAATCGAATCATCGGGTCCCAGCGTTTTGCGATACTCTGAACTGGAGCCGCCGAAAAAGGCGAAGATCCCTTTTTCATAGCTGATGGCGCCCAGCAAAGAGAAAGTCTCGTAACGATTGGTGCGGTCGGTCCGAGGACGGGGGGCGAAATCGCGTCCAAGGGCGCGGCTGGCATTGAAGATATTACGTTTGACAACCAAGTCGAACGCTTTGAAATCCGTTGCCGGAATGGCATTGGTTGTCTCCTGCGCCGCCAGAGGAACGATAGAAACCAGGAAAGCCACTGCCATGTTCAGGGTAATGCGGTTCATTGTTCTTTCGGTAGGAGCAGCAATCCGCTTACCTGCAAGCCGAGCGACAGTTGTGTCGCGGGGCGAGCAAACCAGGACAAATAGCGTAGTTAGCAAACCAGGAATGTTCTTGTCACAAGGATCATCCCCCTGCCCAGCCCTTGAGGAGGCCTGAGCGGAGCGAAGGCCGACG
>CAIUEN010000344.1 GCA_903898185.1 uncultured Verrucomicrobiales bacterium | reverse complement strand
TGCTCTTGGCGCAAAAAGTAACATTCTCACCCGTTCAAAGTATACATTAAATCTACTGGGCAGTAGCGGCAGGTGTTTCAGTATCCGACGGCGTGGCCGGAGGAGGTTCGGCGTCTGGAACATTGGGCGGCACGACATCGCTATTGGTCGCAGGACTGTTGGTTGGCGCACTGTTGCCTGGCGCACTGTTGCTTGGCGCGACAACATTGGTCACAGCCGACGGTGCCAGATTGGATCTGACAATAGCAGCAACTCCCACGGAAGCATTTGTGGCAACCACAGATGGAATCACGCTGATCCTGGTTGTGGCCGAAACGGCGGTGGGCACGGCGTCTGACCCCACCATCTCATCGGGAACCACCGTGATGGCAATACGACGATTTCGGGCTCGGCCTTGGGCGGTCGAGTTGTCCGCAATGGGGCGAAACTCCCCGTAACCGACTGCGCCCAACTGGCGCGGATCGACCCCGCCTTTTTCAGTGAGGAACCGGACGGCCGCCAAGGCGCGGGCGGTGGAAAGCTCCCAGTTGCTGGGGAAGCGGCTGCGCGCCCCCAAGCGCATGGGAACATTGTCCGTGTGACCGATGACATGAACCTTGAGCGTCGGATGTTGCTTGAGAACGGAGGCGACTTTGAGCAGCACCGCTTCGCCGTCGGCCTTGAGCACCGCTTCGCCGGACTCAAACATGACGCGATCCAAAATACTGACAGTCAGCTTGCCCTGGAGTTGAGAGATCGTGACGTCCTTGGATTCGAGCGCCGCGCGCATGTCATCCTCATAACTCTTTCGCGAGGCGGCGCTCACTTCCTTGTCTTTCCTCAACGCTTCGATCTGCGCGTCGGTTTGAGCCAGCTTCTCTTTCCACTCCGAATCGAGCCTGGCGAAGTCAGACTTTGCCCTGTCCAATTGAGCGATGGCCGCCTTGAGTTGAGAGCGAGCGTCCGCCAAATCGTGAGCACGATCCCAAGCGACGTAACCAAGGTAGGCGGCGGCCATCATGAGCGATAGAATCGTGGCTATCACCCACACCTGCTTGGGCATGCCCATAAAATCATCCGCAGGCCGTAACATTGGCGACGGCGATGGCGGCATTGAAGATGGCGGCTGCATTCTCAGTTGTCCTTTCTCAAAATATGGGCGGATGCTATCGCGGACATTTTGGAAAGGCAATGGTTGTTAAGATGTCAGTTCTCCGACGAATGCAGACCACCCGTTCCGGCGCGGAAGTCGATGTTCATCCGCTCTGGGTTTGCGGGATTGGCCGCAACGCAATTCCATAGACAAGCCCCGCAATGAACGCATTTCTCGCGATCAAACGCGGGTCTCCCGCCAGTCTCGCCCGGAGTAATCGCCTGGCCCGAACAGAGCTCGATGCAGATTTTCTCGCCACAGTTCTCGCACAATTCGGGATGTTCAAAAACCACATGGTCCGCGTAGCCGGGCGGAGCCTGAACCTTGCCGCCGAGCAACAGGGCGTCCTGCTGCGAAACCAAGAGCTGGCCGTCGTAGGGTATAGCGGGCCACCCAGCCCGCTCCATCAGCGCGGCATGCAGCGACACCCCTTTGGCCTTGCACTCGTCGCGAATTGCAGCGATCTCCCGCCGGGTCATCCGGTCTTTGTAATACTCCTCGATTGTGGGAATCCGTTCATACGGACGCGCCGGATTGCCAGAGAGGGTGAATCGCCCGTTGGTCAATCCTGTCAAAGCCATGCCAATCATTCCCGTGACCACCCCTTTCTGAAATCCGTCTCGCGATTTTTCAGCGATCCGTCCCTCGGTCTCGACCCAACTCGCCCGACGTCGTTTGACGTAGGTGTTCTGCAGATTTTCCCTGGTAAATGGCTGCTTGGCGCGAAGCAATTCAATCACGCTGTCAGCCAGTTGCGCGCCGGTTGCCCAGGCTTCGTCAACGCCCGAACCTGTAAGCACGTTGGTCGTGCCCGAACCTTCGCCAATCCGCGCATAGCCATCGCCAGCAAGGAACGGTTCGCCGCGAAGCCCCGATTCGCCCAACGTTTTGGCGCCCCAGGAGCGCAGTTTTGCCCCTTTGAGATGGCGCCAAAGGTAAGGATGGAGCATCCAATGTTGCAGGTAGCGATAGGCCGTGCGCGTGGGGCTGTCAAACCATGACGGCACAAAAATGCCCAGCGACGCCACCCGGTCTGGATGCACATAAAAAAAGCCGAATATTTCCGGCTCCGGAAACCCGAATGTATGCAGCACAGTGCCGGCCTTGAGGGAGGTGTCTTCGGGAAGGTCCACCACGAATTTCATGCCCACCGCCCAATCGCGCGTGTGATGACCCTCCGGCATTCCAAACGCATCGTCCAATTGACGTCCAATGGGGCCTACAGGCCCATCGCCAATGACGGTCAACGCAGCGTGAATGTCCATGCCCGGCATGAAGCCATCGCCAGCCTTGCCCTGTTTGTCAACGCCTTGGTCGAGCAGCCGGACGCCCACCACCTTTTTGTCCTCGATCAACGCCTGAGAAACCGGTGTGCCAGGCCAAACCTGAACCGTGCCAGTGCTTTGGACTTGAGCGGCAACCCACTGCATGAATTGGCCCATCGAAAGCACCAACCCGCCAGTCTTGTGCAGGAACGACGGAGTCCACGGAAGATTCAAAGCCTCGTTCTCAACTGGCAACGCCCACGAAAAGGTGCGGATGACCCGGTCGGCGGCCTGCATTGCCAGTGAACGGCGGCTTGCGCCCACCGGATCGAGCAGATAGAGCACTTTCTCTTCGCCAACGGGCGCGGACATCGGGATTCCGGCCTTGTCAATATCAGGAAAGCTTTCACGCAAAGCGCGCGCCCTCGTGACGACGCCTGACACGCCGAATCCGATATCATCGGCGCGCTCGTAGCACATCACCTGGGGCGGCATCCCGGGCATTGCCCCGCTCTCGACGGCGGGAGAGCCGTCGGGATTGAGCAGACTCTTGGAAAGCGTTGATAGAAACCCGGCTGTGGCGGGGCCAAAGCCAACGCAGGCGATGTCAACGTCCATGCGGGCGCGTTCCACTGCGGTGGGAACGGGTAAAGATGATGATGCAGACATGGCCTTAGAGAGTCCTCTTGCAAAGCCCCGATTCCACTTCCGTATCTTCGCTTGGAATAATTTGAAAAGGCGGACAACTTCCGTAAGGAACAGTGAATTGCTCATCAAACCGCAATTTCTTGACCAGTTCCGGCAAAGAAGCGCGAAGATCTTTGGCACTGATTTGCGTATTCATTTCGAGTTGATCTTAGTTGATCTTTGAAGCGGGTCAACAGCAACAGATCCTACTTTCCGCAGTGCTATTTCAATGTTACTGGGTAACATTTTCCTGTGAGGCAACGTGCGCGCGTTTACGTCTGTTTGGGATTGCGTCCCGTCCAAGGGATGCTAATTTGTTCGGACTGCTTTGGTTCGCAACATATCTGTTTGGGATTGCCCCCCGTCCAAGGGATGCTAATTTCTTGCGGTGTGGATATGTGGACTACTTACTGTTTGGGATTGCCCCCCCCGTCCAAGGGATGCTAATTTGAATGGATGTCGGCTATTGTTGAGCATGATGTTTGGGATTGCCCCCCGTCCAAGGGATGCTAATTTGCAAGCAGTTCATTTCTTGATACAATTATTCTGTTTGGGATTGCCCTAGGGTGTTGAATTGATTGGGATTTTGCCTCATAAAGTTCATGCAGTAGAAGTTCCTGATTGCACGTCATCACTGCCAATTGCTGCCTTCCTTTTGCTTAACAGTGTCAGCGTTCCGTTAGCCGTAAACCAATCCCTT
>CAIUEN010000343.1 GCA_903898185.1 uncultured Verrucomicrobiales bacterium | reverse complement strand
TGCTTTTCCGGTCCGTATTACGTGGCTGTGGTCACCGACATCGGCAACGTGGTTAATGGCGTCTCCTGCCACACGAATAATTGGAGAGTTTCCAGCGAACCGGTGCAGGTGATGCCTGACGGCTATGCCAGTCTGCAAGTCGCCGACATCGCACTGCCAGCAGCCGTAAACTTCGGCTATTCTTGGAACGTGCAATGGACCGTGACAAACGCCGGTCCGAGCGCGACTTTCGACACTTGGTCTGACGCCATTTACGCCTCGTTGTCGCCCACGCTGGACGCCAGCGCTCTGATCTTGGGCCGATTTGACTACACCAACATCCTCGCTTCGGGTGCCAGCTACACACAAACGCAAGCGGTTTCTTTTCCATCGTGTTGGTCCGGCAATTATTACGTTTATGTGGCTGCTGACGTCGGCAATCGCGTCAACGGCACGGCTTGCGTTATCAATAACCAAGCTCGTTCGCCCAGCACCCTGACCGTCAATGTCGGCGATCATCCCGATCTTGCAGTCAGCGCGGTGGGGATTCCCGTCACCGCCTACGCTGGCGAGTCGATGTCAGTATCGTGGACGGTGACCAATTCCGGAACGGCGAGGGCAAATGGGCCGTGGCTCGACTCGGTTTACCTTTCGTCCAGCGGCACATTGGGTTCTGGCAACAGCGTGTTTCTTGGCAGTTATCCTTACGACGGCTCGCTGGCTGCCGGTGCCGCATACAACCAGACGAAGGCCTTCATACTGCCAAATTCAACCCACGGAGACTTCACTGTTTACGTCGTGACCGACAGCACCAACACCGTGAATGAATGTGAGGGCGAGAACAACAACTTGACTGCCAGTTCGTCAACTCTCAATGTTCCCGTCACCCTGTACCCCGACCTGAAGGTTGCTATGGTGCAGGCGCCGGACAGCGCTTATGCCGGGCAGAATGTGAACATCTCGTGGAGCGTGACCAATCAAGGAACTGACTCAACCCCCGGTTCCACCGTCTGGAATGACGCGGTATTTCTCTCGAAAGACGAAGTGCTTGATCCAAGCGACAAACGGCTGGGCACTTTCGCGAGGCCCAGCAGTTTGGGAGTGGGTCAAAGCTACACCAACTCGGCGACCATTCAGATTCCTGCCGGCGCTGCTGGCCCCTACTACATTCTCGTGCTGGCGGATAGCGCGGGGAGTCTCTTCGAATACCTGGGTTACAACGACAGCCTTGGCTGGAACTCCTCTGCCATGATGGTCAGCCTGCCGCCGACCGCCGATCTTGCGGCCACCAATGTCACCATCGACCCTGCTGTCGCCGTTCCGGGCGACACGGTGGCTATCGGTTGGAACGTTCGCAACGTCAGCAGTAACAGTATTCCCAGCACATGGACTGATGCGGTTTACCTCTCCACAAACATGTTTTGGGACATTAACGCGGTGCAAGTGACACGCCAGAATCACAACGGATTGGCTGCCTCGGCGGCTTACTCTGATTCCTGGACCGGTCCGCTGCCAGCATTAACGCCCGGTTCATACCATGCCCTCGTGCGCACGGACGTTCGCAACACAGTGCGAGAAACCAACCTCGTGAATAATTTCGCGGCCTCTGTAAACACAATAGCGGTGGATGTGCCGATCCTCGTCCTCGGACAGTCGGTGACCAACCAACTGACCACAGGCTCGGCGAGATACTACAAGCTCAACGTGCCTGCCGGTGAAACGGTGCGCGTCATCTTGAGCGGAGCTTCCACGAACAGTTTCAACGAACTCTTCGTCCGTTACGGCGCGGTTCCGGATTTGGGGAATTACGATTTCCTCTACAGCAACCCGCTGTCGCCAAATCAGCAAATTGACATTCCAACTACCCAAGGCGGTTGGTATTACATCATGGTGCGAGGTGGAAATGAACCGGGTGGGCCGTTGGCCTATACGCTGCAAGCAAACATCGTTCCCTTTGCCATCAGCAGCGTGAGTCAGAACCACATTGGCGATAATGGGCAGGTAACGATTACTTTGACCGGCGCGAAATTCCAAGCCGGGGCAACAGTACAACTCGCTTTTGGCACAAACATCTACGTCGCCAATACACAATTCTTTGTTGATGCGACGTCAGTGAAGGCGAGGTTCGTGTTCACCAATGCTGTTCATGGAGTTTACGACGTGGTTCTGACTAATCCCAACAGCCAGTCCACCACTGCCGCGCAAGCGGTTACCATTGAGACGGCCTTGCCTCTAGCGGCGCAGGAGGTTCTTGGCCTAGTAGACAATCACCCGCGTGTGGGGTTGCCCTTCAAGTGGAACGGTGCAGTCGTCAACGTTGGGAACGTGGATATTCAATACGCTACTGTTGGGATTGGCTTGAGCCAACCATTTCCGATCGCTCTGAATCCTCCGCCGGGAGTTGTTATTGCCCAAACCAATTCGACTGATAACTCCTCTGGTGTCTGCCTGTTCCTGGCACATGACCTCGCGCCGAGCGGATCGCTTGCCTTCTCTTTCGTTGTCTCTGGCTTTGGCTCGCAGGACTTCCTCTTTAACATCATCCCGACGTTGCAATCCAAGCCGAACTATCTGAACCAGATTGCGACTCAGGCCGAAACCGCGCGCCAGGTCGCACTCGTCACGCCGGGTATATCACCCGACGCGGCGAGGTTGCTCTCAGACAGCAATCTCTGGTTGAGTGTCTTTGCTACCAACCTCGTCGCAGCCGGACTGCTCGACGCAGCGGATCTGGCCAATCTGCCCCAGCCCACGAGCGAAAACTTCACGCAGGGTCGGTCTTCTCTTGTGTCACCCAAGAGCCAAGCAGCATGCGACGGGTGCGCTGGGACGCGTGCTGCTGAAATAGCAGCGTTGGGTGTTGCACTAATTGCCTGTCTCCTCATCTGCAATTTTGGTACAATTGCTGCCTGCCTTGGTTGTACAATAACCTGGCTGGCTGGCTTTGCGGCAATCCAAATCAAATACGAAATATGCAAACTTACAAACTGCGGTCCAGACCAAGAGCCTTGCCTCCTAGTACACGGGGTCTGCCCCAGCCGCGCAAAGGATCCCAACGAGATGCTCGGTCCTGCGGGTTATTCTGCCGCAGCATTTGTCGGCTCGCAGACGCCATGGCAATATACGGTCTATTTTGAAAACACCTCCAATGCGTTGGCATTTGCCCGGCAGGTTGTCATCACAAACGCACTTGATCCAAGCTTCGATGTTCGCACGTTCCGGGTGAGCGAAATCGCGTTTGGGAATGTCACGATTACGGTGCCTGCGAACCGGAGCTTCTATCAAACGCGCATCGCCGCTCCCTATCCCAATCCCACGAACATCGTGGTGGACGTCACTGCCGGAATTGACGCGCAGCACGGCGTTGTCTCGCTGACGCTCAATGCCATTGACCTAAACACCGGGCAATTGGTGGAGAGCGCAGATTATGGGGTGTTGCCGCCCAACACAACCAACCACGTTGGCGAAGGTCATATCAGCTACAGCATCAAGCCGAAATCGAGCGTGCCGACCGGAACGGTGATCACCAACCAAGTGGCGATTGTTTTTGACATCAATGACCCAATCAACACGAACCCAACGACGAATACGGTGGATGCAGTTCCACCCACCAGCACCGTGCTTGCCCTCCCCTCGACCGTGCCCGCCACGAACTTCACAGTTAGCTGGTCCGGTACGGATGACATCGGAGGGTCAGGCGTTGGCAGCTACGACGTTTACGTGTCCGACAACGGCGGGCCGTGGCAAACTTGGCTGAGTGCTGTTGCGCAAACCAGCGCAACTTGCGGCGGACAGCCCGGCCACTACTACTATTTCTACAGTATCGCCCGGGACAATTCAGGCAATGTTCAGCCTGTGCCAGGTGGTTACGAAGCGATGACGTTTGTCGCAACCAACCAACCGCCAACCCTGTCGCCGGTTGCAGATCAGACGCTCATTGTCGGCAACAATCTGGTGCTGACCAATCTGACAGGCGATTCGAGTGGTTCGCAAAACCTGAAGTTCACTCTGCAAAATGCCCCTTCAGGCGCTTCCGTGAATCCGACGAACGGCAATTTTATCTGGACGCCTGACTGCGCCCAAGGCAGCACTACGAACCTCATCACCATTTGGGCAACGGACATCGATGCGCCAACATTGAGCAACTCGGTGACGTTTGCGGTAGTTGTAAGCGAGTGCGTGCAGGTGAGCATCGGCTCGACCGTGATGCAGGTCGGGACAACCAGTTCCGTGCCGGTGAATTTGCTTTCAACCGTCGCGTTGACGAACTTGAGTTTCACCCTGTCCTATCCGACGAATCGCTTTACAAATTGGACGCTAACAGCGTCGAATACCGCCATCGGCGGTGTGAGCGTTCAAACCCTCGGTCCAACGGATGCCCTTTTCACGTTGAACACCAAGAGCGGCGAGGTGTTGCAAGGGCCGGCGCTGGCTGGAATCAGCAGCTTTAGCGCGATGTCCAATTCATCCGCCTTTGTGCCCCTAACCATTGCCAACATTCAAGGCACGAAGTCGGATGGCTCGCCCGTCGGCAATACGTTCGGCTTGGGAGGTCGCGTGGTGGTGATTGGCAATCAACCCTTGCTCGAATCCTCTTTGGGAACCAACGCGCAACGGATGCTCCGGGTTTATGGCAATCCGGGGGATGGTTACCAAGTGTACTTCAGCACGAATGTCGCCACGACCAACTGGTTGTTTGCCTGGCGTTCACCGCAGACAAACCTGGCGCAAGATTATTACGCCAACCAGCAACTCTCAGCGGTTTTCTATCGCGCCCTAAAGCTCTCCGCCGATCCGCCGATTCTGGATCTGAATTCGGTCACCAGCACCAACCTGACGCTGCTGCTCTATGGTATTAGCGGCACAAATTATGTCATTCAAGCCACAACCAACGTGAGCCTGACGAACGGTTGGTTCCCGGCGACGAATTTCATGTTAACCAACTCATTTGAGTTTTTCGACACCGGAAAACCGACCAATAACGCCATGTTTTTCCGAACAAAACGGCCTTGAAGGTTACAATAAACTCAATGCAGTTTCGGGTTTTCGCGCCTGCCATCTTGTCTGTTGCCATCATCTGGTGGAGCTCATTGCCATCCTTGGGGCGAGTGGGCTCGCCACCGCTCAGCATCCAGCGGCGTGTTCAGTCGCTGGTGACTGTTCCACACTTGACTTTACAAGCCACGGATTCCCGAGCGGAAATTGCGGCAGACCTGAAGACGGGAAATCAGGTTCCACTCCGTTTTGCCGTCGAGCATCAAGTCAAGGTCACTCCAGAAACCGATGGCGTCTGGGAACAACTGCCTGATGGGAAGCTTTGGCGACTGCGCATCCATTCCGCAGGAGCCACGGATTTCAATTTGGGATTCACCACCTTTTGGCTGCCGGACGGGGCAACACTGCACGTCATTGCGGAAAACGAAGCCTATTATCAGGGGCCCTATACTTCTCGGGACAACAAGCCACACGGCCAGTTGTGGACGCCAGTGGTGCCTGGTGACGCCGCCGTCATTGAGTTGTTTGTGCCCGCAGGGGCTTCAAAGGACCCGCGAATCGTTCTCACTCAAATCAACGCCGGTTATCGAGATCTTTTCTACCGACAGAAGGGACTGAGTAACTCAACTCCGTCCGGAACCTGCAATATGGATGTCGCCTGTCCACAGGCGGCGAGTTGGAGCAATGAGGTACGCAGCGTGGCCCGCTACAGCATTTCAGGAAGCACTTTTTGCACAGGCACGCTCATCGCAAACGCCAGTGGCGACTTTCGCAACTATTTTCTGACGGCGAACCACTGCGGTCTTAGCGCAGACAACGTCGCCAGTGTGGTTGTTTATTGGAATTACCAGTCGCCCGTCTGTGGTGAGCATGGAGGGGGTTCGCTAAGACAAAGCCAAAGCGGCGCGGTTTTTCGCGCGGCCAGATATGATGCGGATTTTGCGCTTGTTGAGTTGGAGGATACGCCCGACTCTGGCTTCAATGTTTACTATTCGGGCTGGGATCGTTCCGGCACGTCCCCAGCAAGTTCCGTGGGAATTCATCATCCAAACGGGGCTGAAAAGTCCGTCAGCATTTGCTCCAATCCTTTTACCACCGTCAATAGTTGCATCGACACCGGGGGTGTTGGCACCCATTGGCAGGCGCTTTGGAGCGTCGGCGTGACGGAGCCGGGTTCGTCCGGCTCTGGAATATGGGATGCTGCCACGCATTTCCTTGTGGGAACCCTTTCCGGTGGAAATTCCAGTTGCTCCAGCCCAACGGGTGCTGACTGCTATGGAAAGTTATCGGCAGCCTGGGACAACGGGATTTCATCCGCAGATCGGTTGCGCGACTGGCTTGATCCCCAGAACACGAGCGTGCTCACGATTTCAGGCGCTGACCCGCTACAGACCTCAACCCTTCAAGCTGCCGGAAGCGCTCTGACCTTCGAAGGTTGTTGTCCAACCAATGAAGCGATTGATCCCGGTGAAATGGTCACGGTCAACTTTGCTCTCACGAACGTTGGCGGAATCACCGCCACGAATGTTATCGCCACACTGCTCTCTTCGAACGGTGTCACCTTTCCCAGCGCGGCGCAAAAGTACGGAGTTCTGAACACAGGCGGATCCAGCGTCTCTCGATCATTCACATTCACCGCCACAGGAGTTTGTGGCGGCGTGATCACGCCGATGTTCCAGCTCCAGGATGGTTCCAGAAACCTCGGGACGGTAACGTTTGAATTCACGCTGGGGGTGCCCACGCCGAGAGTGAGCTATTCGGAAAATTTCGATGGAGTTATGGCCCCGACATTACCAAGCGGCTGGACGAGTTCAATAACCGGCGCCGCGCCATCTTGGTCAATCGTGGCGGTCCATGCGGACACATCCTCCAACGCAGCATTTGCGCCAGACCTGGGCGCAGTAACCGACAACCGGCTTGACTCCCCGCCACTCGCCATCACGTCCACCCGTTCCCAACTCGCGTTCCGTCACAAGTATGACTTGGAAAACGGGTTCGACGGCGGAGTTCTGGAAATTTCAGTGAACGGCGGATCATTCAATGATATCCTGAGTGCCGGGGGTTCATTTGTGACAAATGGTTATGTCGGCCCGCTTTCCAGCTATTACCAGAATCCGCTCGCTGGACGACAAGCTTGGAGCGGCAATTCCCGGAATTACATCACCACCCTGGTGAATCTGCCGCCAGGAACGGCGGGGCAATCCATCCAGTTGCGTTGGCGTCTTGGAAGCGACAGTAGCACCGGTGCCAATGGCTGGTTCTTGGACGCGGTTTCATTGACACAAACCGACTACACCTGCTGCTCCGGTTTGGCGCGGCCACTCATTGAGGAACTCCGCATGGTCGGTCGTAACCAGATGAGCTTCTCCTATGATTCGGCTGTCGGTCGTACCTACTATTTGGAAACTTCGACCAACTTGGATTCTATTGGCTGGACCGTAATGCAAACCAACCTCAATGATGGTTCGCGTCATTTCTTCACCAACTCGACCATCGGCGCACCGCGCCGCTATTTTCGACTTCGCGCGGAATGACATTGCCGCCGATACAACCAGCAATTCTCATTTTGAGCAAAAAAGAGGAAAAACGCTGATCTGCCTGTGCATGAAGTTTTCGACTCCCTGAGGAGCCAGTGGCACCGCACAGTCAGCACAATAATCACAGTACCTCGATAACGAGGTGCAGGCAGATTGCTGCCACAATAAACGCATGGGTTGGAGCGATACCAATGAATCTGACCCCAGATTCCATTAGCAGGAGCGACAACGGGCTGAGGATCGCGCGCGAGGAACGGGCCAAGGAAGAACGCGCTTGCCATGCAATTCAATGCCTATCGTCAAAAGACTGGCGCTAAAATTTGCTCCGAGCATTTCCATCAAAGCGATTCTCAGGTGAATCGTTACCTCTCGTCGGCAGAAATCATCACCCCAATTCCCGTGCTTTCTTGCCGGCATCTTGTCCGCTTCGCGTCCATCTCTTCCAATTACGAGAAGTCTGAGTGTATGAATCGTGAAACTCGTCAATTACTCAGGAATCTTGACCTCGCCGAAGGCGCTCTGAGAGCCAATCTTCACACGCATTGTCTTGATGAAACAGCCCGGCATCACATGGAGAGAGCAACGACCCATGTCCGAGAGGCATACATCGCTGTAAACACTCCTGGCAGTGCTCGCAGTGTTACTCAACTCCTCGGTGACATTGCGGCAGGCGAGAGGCTCATCGCCTTCGCTGCCGCCAAAGCTTCCGCGCAGGCGCAAAGTGAAAACCATTGAACGGCTCATTCGAATGGCGGGCGGTCTTGCGGCCTTGGAAGGGCATCCGTTCTATGTTTACAAACCGCCGTTT
>CAIUEN010000342.1 GCA_903898185.1 uncultured Verrucomicrobiales bacterium | reverse complement strand
TATTGGTAACGCTATCAGGGACGGTGTAGCTTCCGGCCTTACCCATTGGACATTCGATGAGCGTGGTCTGGCTCTTGTTGAATAATACCCCATCCAGACTGCTATAGACAGAATTGCTATTATTCACAAAAATTGAAGTCAATTTCCAGCAGTAGGCGAACGCCCCATTTCCGATGCTGGTGACGCTGTCAGGGAGCGTGACGCTAAGCAGGTTCTGACAGGAATAGAACGTATCGTCTCCAATGGTGGTGACGCTGTCAGGAATTGTGACGTTGGTCAGGCCGTAGCATCCAAAAAACGCACGGTTTCCGATGCTAATGACGCTGTCGGAGATCGTGACGCTGGTCAGATTGTAGCACTGATAAAACGCATTTTTTCCGACACATGTGACCGGCAGGCCATCAATTGTGCTGGGGATGGTCACGTCACCTCCGATCCCTGTGTAACCCGTAATCGTGATCGTGCCGTTAATGGTGGTGTAATTGAATTGAGCATTTATTGCGGCGGGGAATGCCAACACCACTAGCAACAGCAGCCTTGCGACATAGGTGGCTACCGATAATAGTTCGCTTTTTGACCCTCTGGGGGTCACAGAGAAGTGAGCTTGGGTTGTTTTCATAGAAGATTATTTTTCACCTCTTTACATCTATGACGCCAAGAAGTCAAGGCGAAAAATGCAGACAAAAAATGCAAACGCCAATTATCTAAAATTTGGTGACCATCCCAGATGATGAAATTTTACGGCGCACTCACGCGGAGGGCGCGGGGCCTTCGATTTCGGAGCTGTTGTTACAAACACGAGTGCCGCAACGCATCCACAGCTTTTCCCTAAAACCAGCTTGTATCCCCAATCCCTTCCTACTTCAACATTGGAAATTCTTTGTTCGATATTGGATATTCGTTTCCGTTTTTTGTGGTTTTTTTCCTCAAATTCAGTACCGCTTTTTGGTTCCAAAAAGTGGGAATTACCTTTAGCGGAAAACTGGCCAGTTTTCTATGGTCTATGGGTTGTCTGCCAAAATCTTGAGATTCCACTCTCTGAGTCGCTTGGCTGCTTCGGATTTTTGCTCAGGGGTAAATTGTGGGCTGAGGCGGATGTGTGCCACTACTCGCTCGGCTGAGGTTGCCGAGTGACATCGTTGAGATTGGACGCGAGCCAGAAGCATCCAGCCTTCAAAGTCATCGGGCCACTTCTCCAGCCCCGCCTCCAAGCGTTCTACGGCGCTGCCGGTGAAGTTGCCAGCCAAGAGATTGTCTATTTCAGGATATTGGGAGGGGCGTGGCGGCGGTGGCGCTTGGTCGTCGGGTGGTGGTTGGCTGGCAACCGATTGGGATAACTGGCTGGGGAGCATTTCTCGGCGAGCGTGCACCGTATGTGTTGAAGAAAGAGCTGTGGGGCATCGGGCTCCTTGGCCAGGGCATTTAGCATCTTTTGAGCTTGCGAGTAATCACCAAATTCAGTGATTAACAATTGAATCAGGCGCGCTTTAGCCCAGTGGTTTTCTGGATTTTGGCGTAGGGTTAGGAGCAATGTCTGTTTCTTGCCTTCCCTTTCCCGGCCTGCGCTAATCTGCTGGATTTCTTCTTCGGTCATTCCGATTTGTCCCATGAGAGCTTGAATCGCGCGTAACTCAACGTCGTCGCGGTTGATAAGTTCCAAGCATAACTGCCGGGCTTTTTCGTTTTGGCCTTGGAGGCGGTGAAGGGTAACTGCCAAGACCCTTGCTTGGGTGTGGTAAGGCTCTTTGATGATAATTGACTCCAACCGCTGGGTTGCCAGTGCGTATTGTTTATCGCGCATCAGTTGCTCAATTTCGCACAAATCTGTTTTTTCTCGCTGACACCATGTTTCAGTTGTGGCTTTTGCCACCCAACCGGCAATCAAGTTGGCGATTGGTCCCGTCCAGAAAACGGCAATGACGAATGTGGCGATCAGCGCCAACAAGAATCCTAACAATCCGCCAAGTTTTCCGGCAGTAATGAATACATATACGGCGGCAATGGTGACGATGAGGCGGAACACGCGGTTCCAAACTATAGTTCGCATTGTCTTTGAAATGTGTCATTACAGTCTCCCTCTACGGCGAGCGGAGGCGGTAGAAGCGGGCGGGATAATTTGTCCACTGTGGATCGTTGCAATAGGCCGCGCCGCCGGTGAGCATGTTGGTTGCCACCGGTTGCCATGCGGGATGGGAAAGATTGGCGCAAGCTTCCACCACGACGGAGCGGTTATTTGCCCAAGAGATGGAAAAACCGAATCCGTTAGTTTCGCTGTTGGCTTGTACGCCAAAGCTAGGCAACCATAATGCTGTTGGACGACCGTCAAACATCGCGCCCCAGCCTGTGGTTCCAGGCAAGTAATAGACGGTTGCATTATAGTCATTGCCAAACACAATTAAATAATCACTGGGAGCATTGCTCTCGAAATAGACGCCGGTCAGGCTGGTGCAGCCTTCGAACGCACCACCCACTCCGTAGCCACCTCCGATTCTGGTGACGCTGCCGGGAATGGTGACGCTGGTCAGGCTGGTGCATCCTTCGAACACACCACCCCCTCCGTCGTAGAAACCAGGCCCACCTCCCATGCTGGTGACGCTGGCGGGAATAGCGACGCTGGTCAGGCTGATGCAGCCATCGAACGCATAGTCCCCGATGCTGGTAACGCCTTTGCCTATCGTGACGCTGGTCAGGCTGGTGTAACCGAACGCAGAGTCCCCGATGCCGGTGACCGGCAGGCCATCAATCGTGTAGCGGATGGACACGTCGCCGTCGGAACCTGAGTATCCCGTAATCGTGATCGCGCCGCCTTAGTGTCGTAAGCGAATTGAGCATCCGCTGCTGCGGGCAACGCCAGCATCAATATCACCAACAGCCTTGCAGCCCAAACGGCTACCGATAGCAGTTCGCTTTTCGGCCTTCTGCGGGTCACAGAGAATTGCGTTTGGGTTGGTTTCATAGTGAGCAAACTACGTCGATGCCTCAAAAAGTCAAGGTCAAGAATGGAAATGCCAGCAATGCAAATCCCAGTTGGGACGTGAATCCGCGCTTGAGTAGTCCGGGAGTTTTTCTGCAAGATAGCCGGATGTTGTTCTTCAGGAGATGGCTGGCGTTTTTGCTGGCAGCGCTGGCATGGTCCGGTTGTTCGAGTTCCAACCCGTCGAAACCAGCGGCGGTGCTGCGCAAACCCTTATTGCTGGCTCCCGTCCCGGTACGCATGGCACCTCAGCCGACTGTGACCAACGTCCATCCCCCCCTCGCGAAAGGAAGCCTAGGCGTTCTCACCAACGCTGTTGCGGAAACCAATGCGGCGGTTCCCAAGACCACGGTTTCCACCAATCCGCCAACAGACGCCCATCCGCATCCAGAGATCAATCTGCGGAATGCTTTTCGCGCCAACATGCCGCAATGGGTGGAGATGGGGCAATGGAGCACCGATGAAGGGGTGAGGCTTGTGTCCCAAGCTGCCTCGGGACCGAAGCGGTTTGAGCTCCACTCCAATCGTGGAGATTTGGTATTGGTCAATGGAAGCCAGACGGCTTACTGGAATGGTCAGGCGCTGATGCTGAGCTTTGCGCCGCAATTGTCGAATAACCACCCTTACCTGCACCGGGCTGATTTACAGCACACCGTCTCTCCTCTCTTGCGCAAGTGCGTTTGCGGGCCGCACGAGGGAAAGGTGCTGGTCATTGATCCCGGTCACGGCGGCGATCAGTCGGGCAGCCGTACCGTTGTTGGCAAACAGCTCGAAAAGGACCTGACCTTGGACTGGGCGCTTCGCGCGCGCGCGTTGCTGGCAAATGAGGGTTGGCGGGTATTTCTGACGCGCACAAACGACGTGGATGTCAGTTTGAGCAACCGGGTGGCGGTTGCGGAGAGTCTCCACGCCGACCTGTTCATCAGTCTGCACTTCAACTCATTTTCAAATTCCGAATACGCGGGGATCGAAACGTATTGCATGACGCCTGCGGGGATGCCCTCCAACCTGGTTCGCGGCTCGGAAGATCACATGGCGCTGCCCAACAATGCGTATGACGACGAGAATCTCTGTTGGGCGGTACGGTTGCACGAATCGCTGGTGCGCGACACGCTCGCCCCGGACCGGGGAGTGCGGCGGGCGCGTTTCATGGCGGTTTTGCGGAATCAAAAGTGCCCGGCTGTGTTGATCGAGGGAGGCTATCTTTCCAACCGCAAAGAAGCTGCCAAACTCATCACTGGAGCGTATCGCGAGCAACTGGCCGAGGCGCTTGTCAAAGCATTGGCCAGGCATGAATAGATCCCACGTTCTGGTTACCGGCGGCGCCGGCTTTATTGGTTCACACCTGGTTGAGCGATTGTTGCGCGACGGCAAGAATGTCACGGTCATCGACGATTGTTCAACCGGCAGTCTTGAAAACCTGGCGGCGGCGCGCGCGCATTCCGGCTTGCGGGTGATTGCAGCCAAGGTGTCCGAGTGCGCGGAGTTGCCGGACTTGGCCGCAAGCGCGGAATCGATTTACCACCTGGCGGCTGCAGTCGGGGTGGAATTGGTGATGAACTCGTGCCTTCAAACGATAAAAACGAATTTAACCGAGACTCAGCGGATTCTGGATGCGGCTAAGCCAGGGTTGTGCCTGGCAAGAACGGACGGCCCGTTGCGAAATTCACCAGGTTTTCGCGCGTGACACGGGCGATTTCCGTAAGAGCCTCCTCTGTCAAAAACGCTTGGTGCGAGGTGATGATGACGTTTGGAAACGTGAGCAGTCGCGCAAGAACGTCATCCATAATCACCTCGTCGGAATGATCTTCAAAAAAGACACCCTCCTCCTCCTCGTAAACATCAAGCGCGACGCCCCCAATCCGACCGGTCTTGAGAGCTTCAATCAATGCCGTGGTGTGAATGAGCTTGCCCCGGCTGGTATTGATGATGAAAACGCGATTCTTCATTTTCGAAATCGCGTCGGCATCCAGGAGGTAGCGAGTTTCGCGTGTCAACGGCACATGGAGCGAAATGATATCCGATTCGCGCAGAAGATCGTCCAACCGGGCATACTTAATCCCATGCCCGGCGGCCCAGGCGGGGTCCGGAGCCGGATCGTAGGCGATGACGCGTGTATCAAAACCGTGAAAAATTTGAGCGGCGATTCTGCCGATTTTTCCAGTGCCAATAATGCCAACGGTTTTACCCGCAACATCATGACCAACCAAGCCGTTGAGGGAGAAATTGAGCTCTCGCACCCGGTTGTAGGCGCGGTGGATCTTGCGGTTCAACGCCAGGTAGATGCCCACAGCGTGCTCGGCGACGGCATGAGGCGAGTACGCCGGCACACGCACCACTGAGAGCTTGAAGTCCCCGGCGGCCTGGAGGTCCACGTTGTTAAAACCAGCGCAACGCAATGTCACCAGGCGGATGCCAAGGTTGCGGATTTTCTCGATGCACGGACGGTCCAGCTTGTCATTGACAAAGACGCAGACGGCTTCAGCGCCTTGAGCGGTCGAAGCCGTCTGGACGCTGAGGCGGAAATCGTAGTAACGCCATTCCAGTTCGGTGCTACGAGAGGTGCCTGTGTGGGCAACTTCAAGGGCCTCGAAAACCCGCCTGTCGTAGCCCTTGGAATCGTAAAATGCAATTTTCGTCACAATCGCAATGTAAACTTGGATGGCAAACCAGTAAAGCTTCAGCAAAATGGCTAAATGTCAGGGGAGTGTTGAATTGTCTAGCCTTCTTCGCAAGCCTCTCAATCCTCTGACTTCTGTCTCCCTGTGCGACTGCGGGGGCGTGGGGTGGCGGGCAGTAACGGCGCGGTGAGTTGCTCGTAAAGGCAGAAGAGAAATTCCACTCGCTCACGGTCAGAATTGAAGGGTTGAGGACGGTAGCATTTTTCCACAGCTCGATCCAGTTCGGCGTGTGCGCGGCGCAACGCAACCGGCATGGTGTTTGGGTCGTAAAGATCGGCCAGCGTGCTCATTCCTTTTGGAGGAAGATGCGGTGCGCGGGCATCAAGCACCGCCTGCGCTTTTTCTTTCACGCGTTTGCGTTGCTGCTCCGTTGGGTTCGGCCATGGGAAATTGTTGTAAACGATTTGGCTGGAGTATTGATAATCGCTTTTCATTCTACCCCCAGTGTAGCGCATCCAAGCCATATGCGTGGCTGATGACAGAATACCGAATTCGTAGCGTGTCGCGCCTGGAATAATCAACGAGCTTCCGTTGGCGATCACATCTGACGACAGAAACCCAATCGGCAAGTATGGTCTTTCCTCAGATGAGACTTTTGGCAGGAGCAAGTAATCAGTTGTGGGTTGGCGAATTTCTCCGAACAAGTATGGTTTCTCCGCGAGGCGGACGGTTTCAGGGCGCCCGCTGCTTTCTCGCCAATCGCGAACTGCTTGGATCCTGCGTTGTAGTTCTGGACTGCTTCGAAGAAGACTGGGCGGCGCACCAACCAGCCACAAGCACCAGCGTTTGGTATTGTTTATGAATTCTTTGCTCCCAACAAACGGGCGAATATATGTGGCGAGAGCAGGATTCTCGGCCAGCAAAGTCTGTCGTGTTGCAGCATTCAGAATCAGATTGCCAGAACTGTCATCACCACGCTTTTGGTCATTCGCCATGCTGCCGTAGCAAATCTCCGAAACTTGGCAGAACGGTTTGCCACGTTTGGGCAACAGCACATCGACTGCGTCCGCCAAGTATGGATTGATTCTGGAAGCCGAGACCGTCAAGGGCTCAGCTTTTGATGTTGCGTATTCAAAAATCACCTTGTCGGGTCTGTCGAATGAAGCAAACCCTATGATGACAACGTGAACATGGGCTTTGCCGCGAGCCTCGCTTTCCCATGCAAAGCTGCGATGAGCGAAGTGGATATGCAGTATATATCTTTGACGCAGACCACGCCACAGAACGCCAACTTGTTCGCCCTGACTAATTGAGTTCGTGGATACAAACGCGACGCGAGTACCGACTTTTTGAATATATTCGCTTGCTTTGACGTACCAGCAGGTAACGTAATCAAGCACACCGGCTCCAGGGACTTCACCCCAAATTACATCCATGTCCTTCTTTTGTTCGGTGTTTTGCTCCTTCTTCCCCACAAACGGCGGGTTGCCAAGAACGTAGGAGCACTGCTCCCGCAGCAGCACTTCATTCCAATCCGTGCGCAACGCATTCGCGTGAATAATGTGTGGCGAAGATCGCAGCGGCAGTCGGTCAAAACTTTGTCCGAAAGCCTCTGCAGCTTGCGCGTTCATCTGGTGATCCATCAACCACATTGCCACTTCGGCAATGCGGACCGGCCATTCCGATATTTCTATCCCGTGGAATTGATCGACGTCCACCTTGCACAGATCGCGGACATTCAAGACCTGTTGTTTCGTGCCATGAATCTCCCGGATGACTTCGATCTCCAACTTCCGCAGTTCACGGTAACAGAGGACAAGGAAGTTGCCGCAGCCGCAGGCTGGGTCGAGAAACTTGAGCGAGCGTAATTTCTGTTGGAATGTCTCCAAGCTCGCGATGCGGCGGTTGGAGCGGCCAGCTTTCAGGCGTTCAAATTCGGCCTGCAATTCATCAAGGAAGAGTGAGCGCAGGACTTTCATGATGTCGCGCTCGCTGGTGTATTCCGCGCCTTGCTGGCGGCGGTCGCGATCCTCCATCACGCCTTGAAAAAGCGATCCAAAGACGGCGGGCGAGATTTTAGCCCAGTGAAATGCGCAGCATTCCAGCAAGACCTCGCGCATCTTCCTTGTGCTGCGGGGAAACCCAAGACGCTCTTGGAACAAGCCGCCGTTGACGTAGCGGAAACCGTAAAGCGGGTCGGTATCTTCCAAGCGTTCTTCTGCCTGAGGATTGTTCAACCAATCAAAAAGTCGGTTGAGCTGCGCCCCAAGATCCGAACCGTCCTCGCGGACTTGCTCGCGAATGAACGTAGTGAAGGATTCGGGTTCAAAGATACCGGTGTCCTCGGCAAACACGCAAAAGAGTATCCGAACAAGGAGTCGTTCCTGTTCATGCCCGGTGAAACCCCCAGCTTTGAAAGCGGCGTGCAGTTCGCACATTCGCTTATAGGCTTTTTCATTGGCTGGGTCCTCGGGATCGAGGCGCACGCGGGTCTGGCCGAGCATGAAAGCAAAGGCGCGAATGTGCTTTGGAAAATCGCCAATGGAAAACTCGATGCCGGATATTGGGCGTCCCGCAAACAGCGGCAGATCGCGTTGTTCATCGGGTTCGAGATCGTAAAGGACAAAGTTGGCAAAATCCGAAACCAGGACAAAGCGCGGGAGTTCGTCAAAGCGTCCGTTGTTTGCAAGGTCTTCGATATAGCCGAACGCCTGGGACTGAGCCTTTTCCAAGCTCTGGCCCCGGCTCTTGTGTTCAACAATCAGTTTGCCGCTCCAGAGGAGATCAATTGCGCTTGTATTGCCGCGCAAGTTGCGGACATTGGCCTCGAAGATTGCGACCAAGGCGCGGCGGATGCCGAACACTTCGAAGAACTCGTTGTAAAACGTCTGCTTGTCGGCTCGTTCGGAAGTGGCCTCAGCCCAACTCCGCGAAAATCGGATGGCGCGGTCACGAACTTCATTCCACGAGAGATGCGGCATGGTCTGGAGACTAAAGCAGGGATTCCCCGGCGTCAACCAGCCTGACACATACTGAGATGTAAAAACCTGGCGGAAGGGGTGGGGTTCGAACCCACGGTAGGATTGCTCCTACTCCTGATAGCGAGTCAGGTGCCAAACTATCATAAACAGCCTGATTTTACTATATATAATTGATATTGCAGGAGGCGAAAACTCTTCCGGCGGGTTTACACCTTCACCACCATACCCTACGTCATACGTGGGCGTCATGGGCCATCGCGAGCGGAATGGACATAAAAACAGTGGCATACTTGTTGGGGCATAGTGACGGCGGGGCACTACTCCTAAAGACTTATGCGCACCTCTTGCACGGCCAAGCCTCAACGGCAATAAAGAAACTTCATACTATGTGCTAAAGGCGGAGAAAGTCAAAACTTCGGTTGAGCTTCGGTTGAGCATTCCGGAAAATAGAACCACCCAGTAACAACCGAGATCACCAAGGCTGGGGAGTTTTACCCAGCCGAGGAAAATCACCAAGATTACCTTGTGAAGCATCCCAATGCATACACATGTCATGTGCTCAGAGAGTGATATAGGCTTACCGAAAGTGTGAAAAGAGTGCAAAATGATGGGGAGAAGGAGGGAAGGTAAACAAATTCCATATTGGTTTGTGTGCAGGCAGTCTGCGACATTTGCGCTTAGGCGACGGTAATAAGAAGTGATAACGCGAGGGTATTGGCGGATAGCCCAATTCATTTGGTGGGATATCGATCCAACGCATTGATCCTTGATGGAACCAAGTCCACCGGCAATTCAACATGGACGGGATTATCCATGTTCCTTCTTTTCCTGCCGAAAACACTCCACCAAGTGGTCATCAACCATTCCCACAGCCTGCATAAAGGCGTAACAAATCGTTGAGCCGACAAACTTGAATCCACGAGCCAACAAATCCTTGCTCATCGCATCGGATTGCACGGTTCGAGCGGGAATTTCGGCCATGCTTCTAAAAAGATTCTTGCGAGGCTGTCCACCTACAAAGCCCCACACATAGGCGTCAAAACTACCAAACTCCTCCCGAACGAGCAGAAAATTCTTCGCATTTTGGACGGCAACGGCAATTTTGAGCCGGTTACGAACAATGCCCGAGTCGGCGAGCAATTGAGCTACTTTTAACGCATCGTAGAGTGCCACTTTTTTGGGATCAAACTGGTCGAAGGCTTTCCGGTAATTCTCACGCTTGTTCAGAATGGTTGACCAGCTAAGCCCCGCTTGGGCTCCTTCCAAAATCAAGAATTCAAACAACTTTTGATCATCATGCAATGGCACCCCCCATTCGGTGTCATGATAGGCAATCATTGAGTCTGTCTTTGCCCAAGGGCAACGTGTTAGCTCGTTTCTTTTCATTCGTGGCAACTCGAAATCCCTAATTCTAATCTTTTGATCCGTCGAACGAACCGATTTTGCATTTTCACCTGTTTAATAGCCAGAAAGGAGTGGTGTGGGTTTGAACAGGCATATCTGACAAACGTAATAGTAAATGTTTGAACATCAGGAAATTAAACTGCGAATAAAGAATCGCATCAAATCTCATGGCATATCCATCACTACTATGCGATACGGAAGTCGGAATCATTATGCCCGCTTCGCGGGCATCCCATCCAGACAATCAAGTTTCAGTATATGAATTCTGAAACTCGTTTTCTTATCAACAACCTGAATCAAGCCGAAGCCTCTCTCCGAAAGAATCTCCACACACATTTTCTCGATGAGACCGCCCGTGCTCACATGGAACGTGCCACGTCTCATGTACGAGAAGCATACATTGCCAGCAATGAGCCAGGTCGTGCCCGTGGCGATGACCAAAGAATGGATTGCCACACGTCTGCGCATGGGCACTCGATGGGGTTTGAGCTGGCTATTGGAAAGAATTAGACGCAAATATGGCAATACGGCTGACCCATTTCCGGTCACCGTCATCGGGCGTGTATTTGAGTTTCCATTGCTTGTCACACAGAAGGCTCATGGGAGTATCGCAACTTCAAGTGATCGCAACGAGTCATTCAACTCCGGGTGGTTGCGAAGGAGGATATGCGACCCGCACACAAGTTGACCGGCGGCTTCCGCAGGACCTGAACCGTGTGCCGCCGCCGGTGGAAGCAAGGTCGCATCGGACAAAGCCGGATTCAGCCCGGTGTGGTTAAACAGTGCGAGATTTTGCTGCATTGATCCAACTCATCCTGGGTGAGACTTCGCGAATGATCGCCAAGCGGTACCCACCGGTCATCGAATATCTCCATGAGCACTTCGGCCAATGTGGAACCAAGGTAAAGCGTGCCCTTGCCCTGAGCCGTGTCGAAGCGGGAACGGTCATTCTGACCAAAAAACACCGGCGGCCAGGGCTTTTGGGTGGCCTTATTGATTCCATGCAGGCGATAAAACACTCCCTTTACTGTCTTGCAATATTTTACGATTGGAAGCAGGTCAAACGCCGCTTGTGGAGAGTGTGCGTTAAGGTTACCAGGTGTTTTCTTCGACATGGATTTTGGCGTGGGCCATGACTTTTTCAACTTCGCCTTGGCGCAGCAGGTCTAGTGGCCGTTGTCCGGCTAGCTGGGCGCGTTTTCCCAGAAAATAGCGCATGACACGCCATTCATCCTGGCTCTGAAACATCTCCAACACTTCCTGTATTCCCGTCAGTGAAGCGCCGCTCGGTGTGAATTGCCACTTCGGGTAATGAAAATCGTTCCGGGTGTCGCGACAATAGATGATGCGATGCTCTTTGCGCCGCCGGTGTAGGACGGCAGAAGTGAGCTTGTAGCGTCATTGAAGCTCTTGTCCCGTCCACGAGCCACCCTCGGCCGCCTGCAATTCTCCAACGATCCGCTCCCCGGCGACATAGGGATCAAAGGTTTGGTCATTCGAGAAGTCACCGAGAAAGGACAAACCAAGACCCACCGTCATTACATGGTCACCAGCCGCCCGGCTTGTGAGTTGAGTGCGCCAATGTTCTTAGCCGCCCGCCGGGAACATTGGGGCACCGAAGGCCGATGCCATCAGCGGCTTGATGTCAGCGCCTCTGATCAACTGCGGGTAAGGTCGGCTAGCGCAGCGGCCACTCTTGGACTGCTGTGCCGCATCAGTATTGCTCTTTTTGTCCTATGGTCACAAAAGCCAGGCCGCCAAAAACGTGACAAAACTTATCCCGTCTGGAGAGGTCGCCAAACTCACTCCCCCAGTTCGCTCTTGAGGCTCTTGCGTCAACCCATGGGAGGTGACGGGTGAATCCGGGTTGCTACCTCTGGCCACCATCGGCTCTAGCGCACGCTCCGCCATCACGGGGCTGGGCACCCTTTTGCCTGAACAGGCAAAAAACGCCCTCGCCTCGCCATCCGATGACATCCAACCGCCGTCATTGGGCCGCCCAACTCAAAGTTCTTACTCCTGAGATCAATCCCCCTCCGCTCCTATATCAATCTTGAATCAGCCGTGGATATTACCCGCTTACAGTATAGAATAAATACCTTTCCATCCAATCTGCGAAAATCTGTGCAATCTGCGGACAACCCTCTGTGAAATTTCCTATGGAACTTCGTTATTGCCAAACTCCCAACCGTGATTGGGGAATAATCCGCAGATGACACAGATTCACGCAGATCAGACTCCGCGCTCTCCGCGCTCTCCGCGCCTCCGCGTGAGCGCTCATGAATATCCAATATCGAACAAGGAATTCCCAATGATGAAGCAGAAAGCGCAACGCAAATCTGTGCCAGCTTCCAATTACGCCTGCGGCCAGGCCAAAATGAGAATTGCTGGGGGATAAATTTGGGGGATTGCAATGGGAGTGATGACGATGTACAGTTCTTCTGCTCTATTTTTTCGCTCAAAGAAAAAAGATCTTGATTATCCGAAGGACTTGTATGAACTTGCCATGCGGTTTTGAAGAATTGCAGATTGCGATTATCGGGCAGTTCCATATCCCGGCAGTTCCATATCCCGGCAGTTCCATATCCCGGCAGTTCCATATCCCGGCAGTTCCATA
>CAIUEN010000341.1 GCA_903898185.1 uncultured Verrucomicrobiales bacterium | reverse complement strand
CGTCGGCCTTCGCTCCGCTCAGGCCTCCTCAAGGGCTGGGCAGGGGGATGATCCTTGTGACAAGAACATTCCTGGTTTGCTAACTACGCTATTTGTCCTGGTTTGCTCGCCCCGCGACAGCATCAACCGCAGGATGTCCGTGCGATGCTTTGGCAGGAGCGGGATGCTGCGGCCGTTACGCTCAAAGGAAAGATAGCGCGAGGCACGTTCGGAGACGGTGAAGGCACTTCGTACCAGAGTGAATTCTTCACGAAGATAGCGCGAGGCGTCGATGCGGTAGCCCTCCAGGTATTCACAAATGTCGGCAAACCAACCCTTGGTCTCCGGGTGGTTGGAGTCGTAGAAGTCGTTCCAGGAATCCTCAGTCGTTTCGCCGCTGAGGGGATCGAACTCCCTCGCCAAGCGCTGGACATTTACGGAATCGATAACGGCCTGCATAGGGGAGGGTTCCGGTACCTGCTCGGAAAGCTGGTTCAGGTACTCGCCGGGACCAAGATCGTGAAGCAACTGGCTGAAATAGTCATAGAAGGCCATGACATGGATGTTCCTGGCCTCCCCATCGAGGCAAAGCTGGTTGACAAGATTCTGAAGCAGGCGGGCGAGCGAGCGGTTCAGCGTGAGGATGCCGATGCGTTCGCCGGGATATTTTCGCGCCAGATGTCGGGCGCGATGCACCAAGATGCAAGTTTTGCCACTGCCAGAAACCCCGGTCAGAACCACGGGCTTGTCAAATGTGGCTTCGGCGATCCGCCGCTGGTCGGGATGCAGGAAAAGCATCCATTCTTGGAACCGGGTGGGATCAAGGAGCCGTTCCAATTCCTGGGGGGGGGGCGAGATCGTTCAGGATGGTAACCTGATCGGAATTGGCATCGGATGTGATGGCGCTTTGGGTTGTCCCCTGGGCGTCGGCGACGGGGCAGGCTTCGCCTTTGCGCAAGCGGATACGGGCCTCCGCGCCCGCCGTGTCCCCGGCCTTGGCCAATGAAAGCACGTCGTGGAGAAAAAGACGCACGTCTTCATCAGCGACGGCATTCAAAACTTTTTGGACCTGCGGTTCGGGGGAGTTTTCATCAAGGGCCAAGAGGCTTTCGCGAATCAGTTCGACCGGGACCAAAGCTTCCAAATCGAGACCTGCCACCCGAGCGAGAAATGGCAGGTTTTCCTCGGTCATTTGGGTTGGCGCGAGGACTGCCGTGACCGGGCTGGTTGTCACTGTAGTTGACTCGATGCGAAGGGTCTCGCCGTCCACGGCCAGCGTGAGCCCCTCATTGGCTTGAATCCATTTGTCCACTTCCACCGGGGTGCCGCAGAAGCAGAGGTGAATGGTGGAGTTGCTTTTGATGGCGACAAAGTGCGCCTCTTCGTTGAGAACGAAATTGAAAGCGTTCTCGATTCTGGCAGCGAGCGTTGCGGCCAGGGAACTGAAAGAGTCGATGCCTTGCCCGGCCTGTTGAATGAGGTCAAGCAGTTGCATGGCGGCGGCGGTTTTGCGCCCGCCGGACTGGCGGAGCGCCAGCAATGCACTGCGGAAATGGGACTGGTTGTAATAGAGTACCTGTAACCGCGTTGCGGCTGGAGGCGACAATGGTGCTGCCGACGGCGCGGGGGCGGGCGCGGATGCGCCTATATATATGTGGCGTTGGTTCAGGTCGAGGCATTCAGTGATCCGGCCAATGTCTGCGCCAGAAAGGAGTCGTCCGCGCGTCATGAAAGGGGCAATGGCGTTCTGCAGGGAGCGGAAATCACAAATAGTGAAAGAATCGCTGATGCTTTGGGGAAGCTTTTGGTCGAGCCGAATATCGCGGCCAAAGAGGACACGCGGCAAATGTGCCAGTATTGGGAAGTTTCCGGCGGGGGCAGAATGCGTGTGGCGTTCCTTTTCAGGAAATTGAGAAAGGCAATCTTGTTGGCGCGGATTTGAGAGTACGGGTTGCGATAGGTGCCGCCCTTGACTTCGACCTCGTCGGCGTACCACTCGGTATTTTCGGAAAAACGAATTGTGCCGCCGTAGTCTTTCATCTCGATGACCAGGAGCACGTCCGATTTCAACAGCACGGCGTCAATCTCCTTGTCCTCGAACATGACGTTGCCGATGAGACAAACCGGTTCGGGAGATGGGCCAAAATGCGCCGCCAGGGCCTTCACCAACTGCGCGAACATGCGGCTCTCATGGCTGTGTTCAAATCCGGCTGGAAGATAGGCTTGGAAGGGCATGGCGTTTAGGCGATAGGCTTTCCCTTTTGAAATGGAACTGTCGAGTTTCTCAAATCTCGAACCGTCTGCCATGCAGCGGTCAATTCAGTGGCGGTCAACGATGACGCTCCGGAATGGCTGAGACGATTTAGAACAGCGGATCGCACGGCACTGAGACGCGGAATGAGCGTTGGATCGAGAAACTCAAGCTTCTTCCCTTTCATCCGGGCAGCGTGTCGGCGTAATATACCACGCCATAGGGCATCTGCCTTTACTTCCTTGGGATTTGCCTTGAAAACAACTTCTATTCCGTTCTTATCACAAATGTTCCTGAGCGTTGCTTCGTATGCCGCCCGAACATAAACGGCGGCGGCACGAAGGTCTCCGATGCGGATGTAGCCGTCGGCAACCTTCAAATCGTCCATATTGGGCTTGATGCGTTCGAAGCGGGGTAAATGCGGCTCGTCAGGCCCGGTTGGCTCTTCAAAGAGGCGGGCGTGATTCCATGTGCCCCAATCGGTTGTGTGTTCACGGGCAATTTCGAACCAGACCAAATCGTGGGTGAATAGAAGAATTTGATGCTGAGGAAACTCGTTTCGTAATAATTCCAGCAAGGGTAGCCGGTTGTTCAAATCCAGACCAATCAGAACGTCGTCGAGCACAAGAAGGCGAAGCGGGGCGGGGTCGGCTGGATTGGAATCAGCCAAAGAAACAGCAGCCAGAAATACTGAAAGCGCGAGCGCGGTCAGGCGGGCCTCGTTCAAGAAATCCTGATACTTATCCACTTTCTTTCCGTTGAACTCGATCTCCGGCACGATTGTCTTGCCGGTAAGCTCCTTTGTGTTTTTTGCGTAGCTGCTGCCAGCGTAGTCAAGCTTTACGATCCTCAAACACAAGCTTGACCAGCGATTTCCGTGGCTTTGGAGCGGGATTGGTATCCTCAAAAGCGTGCCGGTAAGGCTCAATCGGCTTCTTGGTCGGAGAGGGCTTTGAATCGCTCTCCAGGGTGAAAAATTCCCGGAGCGCGTGTGAGAGGGATGACTTTCCGCTACCGTTTTCGCCATGCAGCAGCAGGTTGCATCCATCGGGAAGCGGCAAATTCAACTCGCCAGCGAAAGCGCGGAAATCCCGGAGTTGAATTTGTGTCAGTCTCATACTTCGCCCTTGCCGAGGCTAACCCGGTTGGCCGGATTCCAAATCGTAGAGCATGCGCCAGATGCGATCCATCTCGCCGCGCTCCACCAGTTGCAGCGATGTCGAGCCGTCGAAGGCCGGGGTGAGGGATTTGAGCCAGTGCCCCACCTGCGCAGTACCAGTGACAAAGTGGCTTTGGGCGTCTCGCCCGAAGTTCATGTTCCGTGGAAGGTTGCCCCGAAAGATGCTTGGGCGGGACACCCAAGCCACTTTGTCACTGGCCTCAGGTAGTCTTTTGTCCTTCCTCATGCCATCGCAAAGACGTCCATCGGCACGGTTTTGACCGGATGGCCCTCTCCATGAACCATTCGGCGGATACGTTCGGTTGTTTCCCGCGAGAAAGTGGCTTCTCCACAATGAGCGCAGACCAACGCGGGAATGCTTTCCACCAGCACCCGTCGGCCATCAATGTTGAAAACTTCGCTGACCAATTCCGATTTCGCGGCGTTATGTCCGCAGACATGGCAATCAAACATGGCTACCTCCGTTTCCGGTTTTCAATCCATTCATTTGGGTCAGGTTCATAAATTGTGATGATTTTTGTCGTGTCCGATTCTGCAAACGATACTTGGAAATGCAAGGCTCGTCCAGCGCAGGTGAAGCCCAACAACAATCCGCTCGGCGAATACTTGTCCTGTGGATAACTCTCAATGACCTCCGCTATTGCGCCAGCATCGCGGATTTCCTGCTCGCTGATGTTCCGTTCAACCACGCGACGAAAGGCATGTCGGCTGAACTCAAACTGTCCGGCAAGTTCATTCAGGACTTGTGAGAGTGTTTTCATTTCGCCGCTTCCTTCACGATTTTGATTTCCTCTGGGTCAGGCTGTAGAGGCGGAAGACGCCGTGGCCTGGACGTCCCGCCCGGTGATTCCAATTATCGCAGCGCGAGAAGGCCAGAGGCTTCGGGCGGGACGCCCAAGCCACGATGTCACGGGCTGGCGAAATAAGATTCATGTCGCGTTTCATTCTTGGGTCTCCTCTCAGTATGCTGGTTTCATGCCTGGCCCTCAATGGTGCGGACCAGTTCGTGGGTGCGGAGTTTGTCCAGCGCGACGCGCAGGCGGTGGCCGGGGGCGCTCCATTCTTTATGCAGCTTGCGGAAATGCTCAAGGCGGGCGGCGGGTTCGAGCGGCAATGCGTCAAGCGATGACAACTTCAATTCCGCCGTGAGGTCAAAGAAATGAAGTCCGGCGGACTGAATCTCCGCTGGAAAATAGAGTTCGTAAACCAGCGCGTTTAACCATTGCTCAATGTAGGCAGCAATGTCGGGATCAATGGGATGTTCGCGCGTGCTTTCGGCTACGCTGGGTTGGGCGTGTAGCCAGTGCAAATATTTAACCAGGATTTCGACTATCTCGCGTTGAGACTCGGTGCTTTCGGGAATCGGAAGTCGTTCAATGAATTGCTTGTTTGCAGCGAAGTACCCCCCATGAAATGTTGTGCTGACTCGTTTCAGAAACCAATCAAGCAACGAAGAATTGAGAAGGCCTGTAATATATTCCTCTGTCCCGTGTTCTTTTTGGATAGTTACGCCAAAGCCACCGGTCGTTACGTTTACAAAATAAGTGTCATCCACATCAAAATATGCTGAAAGACGTGTAATCATGTAGGGCAGCATTATTTTTGGCTGCTCCCATTGCGAAAGGTTTTTTGGATATAGCTGATACCATCCAGAATCTGCAAATTTTCCGTGTTCGCGTCCTTCCAGGAGTTTCTTGTTTGCGAGTAGATATCGCCACGCGTTCGGAAAATGGCGACGCATTTCATTCTCGGAAAAAAGCTCAAAGCGATCTTTGACTTTTTTGTATGGAAATAAAACGAGCGCTGATGGTTTCGCCCAGTACCGTCCGACGCTGCCGCTACGAATCACTGTTTTCAGAAGTTCGTTTTCGATCTCAAACTCTTTTTCCAATTCTTTGGATAAAACCTTAGTCGTAACTTCAGTTGATTTTCTTGAGTCCTTGAAAAGAAAAACCGTGTCGGCGCTTGTCTGCAGACCAACGAAAATTTCGTTAGCGACCTTTCCCAATTTCAACTGCGTCTGCTCAAGCTTCTCGAATATCCAAGCATCTTTGCCGACTGCAAAATTCCACTCGACTTTGCTGATCTTTGTGGCAGGAATATCTGCAGTAATACCTTCTCCGGATTCCATCCAACGTTTCAAGTTGTCAGCCCGGATAAATTGAACGTTCGGCTCACCTGCTTTCGTAAGGAATAAAAGGCAAACGTAATTCGTCGCACCGGGGAAAATCTGCTGGTCGCCAAAATGGACAATGTGCCGCAAATGCTTGCCCTTGGCCAGCAACTCACGTAGCGGCTCACCATACTGCGCGTTGAAGAACTTGTGCGGCTGGATGAACGCCAGTTGACCGTTATGTTGCAGAAGCTCAAGGCCGCGCTCAATGAAACAGACGTAAAGATCGTAGTTTCCCTTTCCCGCTGACACATACCGCTTCTTGTAATACGCGGCAAGCTTGGGGTCGCTCTTGGTTAAGGTCTGGATGCGGATGTAGGGCGGGTTGCCGATGACCAAGTCAAAACCGTTGTGCGCCTTCGGCTCGGTGGTTTTCTCTGCCTTATTTTCGTTCAATAACGATTCGCCGGACTGGGATTTTTCCCGATGGAACACTTCAGCAAAATCGAGTTGCCAGACAAAGGTCGGTTTGGCCGGGTCATCGAACCGGGCGCGGATGCGCTCCAAGGCTTCCTCCTGATCCTGCGCCCGCATTTTGCGGGCGTCGCGAAGCTGGGCACTGATGAAAGCAATCTCCTTCAAGCCGTTGTCGATCTCGGCAACACGCTGCGCTGAGCACTCGACCATCGCAAGACCCAGCCCGGCAGCATCCGTCCGGGCGCGGGTGAGTTCGATTTTGGCAAGCTCGGTGAGGGTTTTGTAGATTTCAAAGCGGAGCTTGCGTTTGTCCACCGCCGTGCGGGCATTGAAGAATTCACGCTTGGCGCTGCCCAGATCGGAGAGGGCCTTGGCTGCCCCGACTTCGCTGGAGAGGTTCTTTAATTCGACCGGCTCACCGTGGATGTAATCCACCAGGGAATTGGCGCGGCGGATTTTGAAATCGAGGTTGGGGAGCGGCTCGATTTCTTTGAGCGCCTTGCGGAAGGATTTGGGTTCGCAATTATCCGGGTCGGCGCTCAGTTCGCAATCGACCATGATACTAAGCCAGAGACGGAGTTTGCAGATGTCCACGGCTTGGGGCTGGATGTCCACGCCGTAAATGACCCGTTCGATAATTCGCTTCTTGGTGTTGTAGAGCCATGAGCGCTCGCCCAGAACGGGGTCTTTGCCGGCGGCGCGGGTGGCGCAAAGGCGGGCGAGGTTGACCATTTCATGGAGCAAACCCATCGGAAACGCGCCGGAGCCGACGGCGGGGTCGCAGGCGCGAAGGTCAAGAATGCAATCCTGCAGTAGCGAAGCTTCTTCGGGGGTGAGGCTGTCTTTCAGCAGTGCGCCAGCCTCCTCGTCAATGCCTTCGGTGGCGTCGAGGGCAAGGAGTTTGCGGATGCGTTCGGAGGCGGGCGGGACGCCCGCCGCACTCGCAGGCGAGGACGCCCGCGCTACACAAAACGGCGGCTGGCTTTCCAGCCATGCCGCCAGACTGTCGCGGCAGAGGTAGTGAACGATGGGGCGGCGGGTGTAGTGGCTGCCGGTGTCGTGGCGTTTGGATTTGCCCGCAGTCTCACTGTCTTCACTGGTTAGAATGAGTTCCTCGAAAATCTGGCCCAGCATCTCGGGGTCGATAGCAACCTCGTAGTAGGTCGGCGAATCTTCCTGGATGGTGAAATTGTAGCGTTCCAGGAGGTCGTTGAAGATATGCGAGAAGGCTTCGTTGCTGACCCGCAGTTCGTGGTGACGGCGAACGGTTTCGTCGTGCTGCTCGTCGCCGTATTCATCGGCAAAGAGACCGCCGTTGAGGAACGGAAGGTCATGGCCGGAAATGTCCGCCTGAGGGCCTTCGGTGCTGAGCTTGGTAAAAAGCGGGCGCAAAAACTGTTCGATGTAGGTGCATTTTTGCGGAGCGGCGGCGTGTTGGCTGAAATGGCTGAAGAGATAATCCCGCCTCCGGTTAAGCCAGCCTTTGCGTTGTACGAAGTAGAGGAACAACAGGCGATTGAGAAGGGTCTGGGCTTCCTCTTTGGCGATTTTTTCGCTCCAGCGGTTGCGTTGCTGGATTTCGTCATTGAGGCGATTGAAGGTGGTGGCGAAGTCGTTGAAGAATTCCTTGTTCAGCTTCTCGACCGAAAAGGCGTCGATCAGGTCCGCCATGGTGGAGGCGTGGGCCTTGGCGGACAGGGCGTAGAAGCGTTCGGCTGCGGTGCGGCACGCCTCGTTTGGCCCCAAAACATAGGTGTAACGGCGGGGCGCGGTTTCGCGCCGGACAAGGTTGCCTTCGTCGTCAAATTCAGACATCCGGGCGGCGAAGGTAAAACGGTAGTCTTGCTGTTCCGCCCGGAAAATAGTCAGCACGCCGTGGTATTCGGCCTGATCAATGAGGCGGGCGACGAGATTGCGCAACCCCACACGGTTGCGAAGCAGGTCGATACGACCACTGACCTTGACCTCAAGAACCGCAAGCTGTTTGCCATCGCCCAAGCGAACGCGGGCAAGTTGTACCGGCGGCGGAGCATCCGGGATTTGCACGGACACGACCTGGGGCGTGGCGAAGACGTCGGTGCCCGGCAGAATTTCGCGCAGGAGTTGAAGCCAGCGCTGGCGGTCGTAATTCTGTTGGAGGATGGACTGAATTTGGTCGCGAGTCATGATGTTGCGAGAAGTTTTTGCCACATGGGGCGTTGTTGCCAATCGACGGGGAATCCCATGTTTGGTATCAATCGCGCATCCAGGGTTTTGATGTGCTTTGCCAGGGTTGCAGGCCAATGGCTCCCCGGTTCGATTATCTCAATAAGGTGAATGAGCAGAATGAGCGAGTTATGAATTTTGCTTTCCCGGCTCGGAGGGGCAGTGGAAGACAAGTGAAAATTTTGCCAAAGGTGTGCCGGTTTTTTGCGCGGCAACTGGAAAGTGATCACCAACTTGCGATCCCAGAGGCGGCTGTGATGCGCGGCGATATTTCGCAAAACCGACAGGTGGTGAAATAAGGAGCAGAATGTTTTTTCATCCAGTTGGTAGGTGTCAGCAATACTTTGGCGGAATGCCGGCGGCTGGATTTGACCCAACAGATTTGACACTACACCAAATGAGGCAACCTCCACAATCACCCAAGCGGGAGGCCAAGGCATTTTCAACGTGTCGCGGTGGTGCTTGATGAAAACCTCTTTGGTGCGGTCCATTTCGCTGTAAAGCTTTGTAAGCGTTTTGGCATGGATTAGGGGATCACCAAAATGGCGATTCTCAAGATAGCCGAGGGGTCCGAGTTGATGGCCAATTTCGTAGGCGAGCCGGGATCGAACGGAAATCTCCACCCGTTTGCACCCCTCAAGAATCAATCGCCGAAGGGTACGGTCAAAGTGATACAAATCCCAGATTTGCTGAAAGGTGGTGCCAGGCTGGAATTGGTCGGCGTTCCCTGGAACTGTAAACGGAAAGCGATAAGCGGAAATTCGGTAGTAGTTTAAATGTTCGAGACAGTGGAGTGCGAAAGGTTCGTCGGTTACCGACAAACCGCGTGTTTTCAGCAAAACCAATTGCTCCTGGATTGTCTTTGGGGGCTTGCTCACGCCAGCCCTCCTAAAAAAGAGTAACCCCCCTGGTGCGCCGTTCTGATGAGAGGCGTGGGAGGTATTGTTAAACAAAGTATCGGCAGGAAAGCCGTGGCGGTCAAGAGGCTTTTTTTCCCGCCGGCAAATTCATGGGGAAATGTAGGATCGAGCTGTCTCATTTGTCAAATGACTCGGACAGGATGATGTCCGGGGTGGTGTCGATGTACCGGGCGGCGGCAGAAACGGGGGCGTCCGTATCCTGGTTGAGGGGATAGGTGCGGAGAATCTGCATGAGCTTGTCGGCCAGCGCGGCTGGGGTCAGCTTGACCGTTTTGGTGGAACGCTGCAGCGCGTTGATCTGACGCTGTAGGTTCTGGAAGCGGGCGCGTCGGATGGCGATTTTGGCAGCCTGGATCAAGGCGCGTTCCTGCTCGCTGACGAACGGCAGACTCACAAACCCATCAAGATAGCGCAACGCCTTTTG
>CAIUEN010000340.1 GCA_903898185.1 uncultured Verrucomicrobiales bacterium | reverse complement strand
GTCTGAGGGATTTTAGCATTATCCATTGGGCATCATATGGCAAAAGCATCGAAACCATTAACCAAGTCTCAAATCGTAACATCACTGGCGGAAGCATCTGGAATCACCAAGAAGCAGGCGACGCAAACACTGGAAGCTCTTGTGTCGCTGGTCTACAAACATGCCAAGAACTCGTTTACCATTCCCGGCCTTGGCAAGCTGGTGGTTGCGAATCGGAAGGCTCGCAAGGGACGCAATCCAGCGACCGGAGCAACCATCAAAATTCCAGCCAAGCGCGTTTTGAAGTTTCTTGTCTCCAAGACGGTCAAAGACGCAATTTTGGGTGCCAAGAAATAGCGACAATTAGGTTGGTTGCTGGAAGATGCAGGGGGACGCCGTTTTGGGTGGTCGTTGTAAGCCTTGGGCAACCAATGCTTTTCGTTGCTACTCAGATGTTCCAAAGGAAACCGGGCCTTGGCACCTGCCGGTTGCCAGGCGTCAGGAGGGTGCAACACGTAACACGGGCGTCTTGGGCGAAACGTGGCTGGGTGCGTCAGAGCCTAGTTCAGGGAAATGAACCGCCGCTGTTGAGACGCGGTGGACAAGTGGCATTGTTGGTTTTCGGAAATGAAACGGACAAAGTGATGGTCTGATTCCACTGTACTCCCCCAACTGTTCAATAATGAGCATTTGAAAACACCACAATGTCCACCCAGTACTCAAAAGTCGCCTATAGGGTACCTGCACGGGATGGAAGCATGTCGCAGTGCGCAAGCAAGTTACAAATTTATCCAGTGACGATGCTCATTCAGGAGCAAGGTTATTTCGTCCATGTTACAGCGCCTCGCTCCAATTTCCTTCAACCGCAAGTCACGAGGAACACATTGGGAGAACTTCATTTCACGTTCCACCGCTTCGTTTGTTCGAGTTTCCGTAAGCAGGTCTATCGCGCTCACCAGCGCCATTGCCTTTTCAAAATGGTCACGGTTGAACCCATCTGCAAATGAAATTGCATATTCATCTGTTCGATCTGAAATGATCCCTGTGCGTGCTAAGACTTCGCCCAAAGCAGAATTGATTGAACTCCCAGAAAACGTGTACCACTCGAAGTTCCCATCGGCGTTCTGAACGACCGTAGTTGCGTCTGGCCGAAGAAAGGGATATTCCTGCCGGATACCATGAAGTCGTTCCTTTGCGCGCTGGCTCCACAAGGAAGATTGTCCCTCACACACCAAGACTTTTCGGATTGCACGACATAGCGCAAACGATAGACCTCGCGATGCTCCACGCCAGGCCGTCTTGCCAAGCGCCTCGCTTGGAACCACGTACACCCGTCTTTCCTTCCAATTGATATTGGTGACCTGCCAGGCGCGGCCTCCCAACGAAATCAACTTACACGGCCCCGCCCCAGCGGAAACAAACTGGTTTTGATCCACAGCCCCCAGTTCACTTCGACCATCAGTCACGGTTAACACAGGAGGAGAAGTGAAAACGCTGACGATCTCCTGAAAGCTGCGACGACCGAAGCTTTCCTCTCCGGTGTTGCCGATAAAGCACCTGACGCCGTCGGAGTCCAAAAGCTTCTCTTGAAGCATGTGCGCCAGAATGACCGAAAGATCGGATGACGCCATTGATTTGGCGGCTGGCAAGTTCTTGATGGCCTCAATCAGATCCACCCGTCCCATGCCTCCTTTTTGAAGACAGAGGGCCATCGCCTGTTGTGCAACAATGTGGTAAGGGAGAAGCGGAGCAACAATGGGTTCAACGTATCCACTTATCCAAAGGTCTAACAATGCGGCGGCCTGGAGCAAAGAATCGTCTGACGTGCAGAGGAACAGGCAATTTCGGCTCTTTCCAGCTCGACGTCCTGTTCGGCCCAAGCGTTGCAGGAACGAAGCCACTCGTCCTGGCGCGTCGATCTGGATCACTCGATCCAGATCGCCCACGTCGATTCCCAATTCCAAGGTACTCGTGGCAACAATGACGCAATCGTCGCCTCGCGCGAAGGCCTCTTCGGATCGACGACGCTCCACAGCACTGAGCGAGCTGTGTGAAACAAACACCCGAACCCCGGCGGCTCGAAGCAGGCTAGACAAACTCTCCACCCGACTCCGGCTATCGCAAAACACCAACCTTTTCTCCCCATGGTGCAGGCGGGAAATAACAATGGCGGCATTCTCCAGGCTCCCGACGAAATCCAGCGCGATCTCAGCCTTTAAAGCATTCTCGCTCGGAGGTTGCACCACGACCCGTTCGTTCACGCCATCGGCAACAAGCCACTGCAACAGTGAATCAGGATTTCCGACTGTTGCGGAAAGTCCAATCCTCTGTAGTTCGCGCCCGCATATTTCATTCAACCGTTCCAAAACGCAGAGCAAATGCCAGCCACGATCATCACCTGCGAACGCATGAATCTCATCAACGACGACAGCTTGAAACTTTTGGAGATGCGCTCGCATGGCCGGATTCGTGGAAATCAGCATCGCCTCCAATGATTCCGGAGTTGTCAGGAGCACGTCAGGTGGATCACTTCGCAGATGTTGCTTGGCAGATTGCGTCACGTCTCCATGCCAGACGGAGGCCGAGCGACCAAGCATCTGGGTGTAATTTTCCAGTCGTTCACCCAGGTTATTGATCAAAGCTTTAAGGGGACAAACATAGAGAATACTGGGTGCTGGCCAGTTCTCAGCGCACATGCGGGAAAGCAATGGAAACATCGCTGATTCGGTCTTTCCTCCGGCTGTTGGCGCGAGCAAGAGACAATGCTGGCCGCTCAGAACCGGCCCAATACTGGCCTCTTGCAAGGGGCGCAGATTGCGCCATCCTAAAGTATTGACAATATGGTGCTGGACGAGGGGATCAAGTCGTTCAAAAGCATTCACAGTTTCAACTGAATGTCGTTCACTGTGCTTGCTGGTGCGATGTTCCGCTCATCCTCGGTCATCTCTTCTTCGTTAATCGTGAGCTGGTAATCCCGGCCAGGATCAAAGTCTGGGTAGAGGTCGATTCGGTCCAGCACGTCAGAAACAAGCTTTTTGAGAAACAGACGGGGAGCGATGCCTGTTTTGCCTCCAAGTTTACCGGCGACCCCGTTGGCCAGTCGCTGAATCAGATGATCGTCTCCAACGGATCGCAAGCGTTCTGGGGACGAACAACCATTGGCAAAGAGATCACGAACTTTTCGCCCAACTTCCATCATCTCGCCGTCTCCGAAGGGTTTAAGCCGGATCTGTGGCGCGCGCGGGTTATCGAAACGGGCATCGGTCGCAAAATCGGTTTGTAACCTCTGTGCGAGCGGAGCCAGTTTCTGCACTCCTTGTGGTCCATCGAAAAACGAGGGCGTTCCAGTGATGACGATATAGAGGCCTGGAAATCGGCCAGAGTCCAATTCATCAATTAACTGACGCAACGCGTTGAGTGCCTTGTCTCGGGCGTCAGAACGTACGCGTTGGAGCGTTTCCACTTCATCGATTACAAAGACCAAGCCAGGGTGGCCACTATCCCGAAGCACCACAAGCAGGGCTTGAAGAAAGCTTAACGCCGCAAAATGATCCACCTCACCTTTGAGATTGGCAAACCGTTTGATGTTGGCAGAGACGGTAGGTTGCCCTGCCAACCAGGCAAGTAGCCCATCTGCCACGCTTCCATCTCCGGTGGCCACAGCAACGCGATAAGCGCGTAGTGCTGCTGCAAAAGCTGGAGCTTTCCTCGAAATTCCTTCGAGCCTCTTTTCCATCAGATGATTGGTAGCATCCAACAACCCAGCCGCGTCGTCAGGCGCAACTTTACCGGCAGATAGAACGTCCTCTTCGAGGCCAAAGAACCATGATTCAATGACACTGCGAAATGCCCCCTGTCGAACCGCAGGAGTGGACAACCGTTCCAGCATGCGCCGATAAACGGTCTCCAATTTGTGCAACGGAGTTTCTGTCTCGGAAATCTGTACCTCTGTGGTGGCAAAGCGCAATTCGCGAGCCCGCTGTTGAATCCAACGTGAGAAGAATGTCTTTCCGCAGCCATAGTCACCTCGAATGGCCTTGAAAGCACTGCCACCCTCTTGAACCTTTTTCAGATCCTCTTCTACCGTTTGTTCAAAACGACTCAGCCCCACCGCAAGCAAATCCAAGCCGTCCTGTGGGACAGTCCCTTTCCGTAAAGCATCCAGGACTTCCGCGCGTCTTTTTGGGCTGACACTCATATGCTTTAAATTTCGAACTGGTTCTTCAACAGATCAATGTTCAGGACAATGCTCTCCGAAGGTTGATCGTAGGAGAGTACATCGTAACCATCGACATTGAGGATGCGCCGGTAATTTTGAATCAGACCGTCCACGCGAATCAACGGCACTCCCAGTTGCTGGGCCAAGTGTCCCTTGATGATGCGACCGTTACGCTGGTCCAAGAGGGATAGAAATTTCTTGAATTGCTCAACATCGGGGGCTCCCCTGACCGCAGCTCGCTTCTGCTGGACATAGGTGGGCGAGACGACCAACTGTTCGATCCAAGGTAGCTTCTGATCCTGTTTTACGTCTTCAATCTGGAAAAGATCAGCCTGTTTTTGCGGGATCTGCCGCCGAACTTGGGGAATCACTTGGACGTTCGTGGTGGCAATCGTAGGTACTGATGATGACGTCTGGACTTCTGCACAAAGCGACCACCAAGCGGGTTCGCAAGGCGGCTGATCTACCCAGAGCTTTGGGACGATCGTACCAGCGTTTCGCAGGACGGCACACGGGATCACCATTTCAGCAGGGCACACTCCACCATGATAGCCTCGTCGTTTGCCTTGGTATCGACGTCTGGGAACCGACAATGCAACAATACTTTCAAATCCTGTCGCCGCGCGAATCCGTGGGCCTCGAAATTCCATCTCGCCTGAACTCAATGATCCATTCGGCATCCGGTAACGATCTCCAGATTCCTCCATGGAATGCCGAACCAATTCTGATCCCTCGTCCAAGACATGGCCATGATCGCTGGTCAAAATAACCGCTCGGCCTGATTCACTGGCCAGACGCATCAAGTCACGCAACACCGCAATCTGATCCAACCCCCAGGCGAAGGAGGTTTGATCGGCAGAACCCAAGGAGTCATCCACGGCGTTCACGACAACGCCGACGAGTCGGCATCGAAGGTTGGCAATCGCTTGGGCCACCACCGCTGACAACCCAATCGAACCCGACTCCAATAAATCGCCTTTCAAGAATAGCTGTGGCTTGGATCCCGTTTGTTCAAACAGACGTTCGCTCCGTGCAAAATCGGTTTTCTCGTTCCCTTCTGATGGAATTGGTAACTGACCGCTTAGGAGAGCACGGCGGGAGACCTCGGTGATGGATGGGATTGTAGCCATGACCGACCGTGGAGCTTGTGCATCCGCCAAGACCTCCACCCAGTTGCGTCGGAGTAAATCTGCCATCAGTTCCCGGAAAACCGCCTGGTTCATTCCATCGAGGACAATGAGCAATACAGGATGTTGCTTTGCAACCGGGGCGACGATCTTTGAAAGTACATCCTCGATGAGGATCGACCCCTCCAGTTGGGAGACTTGAGCAGACCATTGTTGCAACTTATCAGCAAACTGCGTTTGGAATGATCTCCAGGGGATCTCAACTTTTTCAATAATGGTTGCAAGCACCGGCTTAACGAGCGGGTTGGGATCCGACTCCATAACAACAGTGCGCGCCCAGTCCACAAACCCACCCTCAGTCTGGTAATAGCCAATAAGCTGAGACAAGGACGATGCATATCCAAGCAGATTGGAGGAACGTAACCAAAGCACCAGTCGCAAGGCCATCTGGAGCCTCTTCACGCGCATCGCATCATCTGAGGCAAGCCGGTGTTGCCCCACGGTTTCCAATGCGGTTCGAGCAACGGAAATATCGGCCTCAGCCATGCTTTCTGAGGCAAGCCGAATCGATTCACCAGCCTGGGCCAGTCGTTGCTCCAAGCCGTTACGCGAGTAATCAGAGAGATGCGCATGCGAAGACAATCGAATGCGTTCTATCAGTCGGTCCAGGTTTTGAATCACGGCTTGCGACTGAAACACCTCGGTTTCAGCCAGCCGGGCAAACATATCCGATGCCGCCTGATACCATGCCTGTTTGCTGGTTTCATCCGGTGATTCGTTGCCAAAGTACTGCTCCAAACGGGCTCCCGCAGCTTTTGCGTCAGCCAAATTCAAACTCTCTGCGGTAATGACCAAACCAAGGACCAATCCCAGTGCGATTAGATCAGATCCCACCTCAGAATCGATAGCCGCAAACAACAGACGGGGAGCTCTGCCATAAGTGGGGGAGAGCCAATCGACCAATTCATCTCTCAGCGCGGATTCCATCCCCATCAACCCAGCACGACCATTCGGAGTAGCCGTCCATCGCAAAAGCTCGCAAAAGGAAATCTCGCTTATGTCAGTTCCCAACAGTCTTTTCAGCAGAGATTTCCATGCGAATTGTAGATCCAGAGTGCCTCCAGGGGCGGGTGGATATCCACCAGAGGAAGCTCCGCGAATCAATGCGTCAGCCAAGTGACTGGACGCGAGAATTCGGGCATCCATCACACGGGCGCAAAACAGTTCGCGTAGCATTTCATCGCGCTGAGGATGGTGGATACGTCGTTTCATCAGACGTGCCATGACATCTTCGCCCACTGTGGTGGGATCCATGCTACAAAGCAAAACCCCTGGAAGTTTGGATTCTTCAAGTTGTCCCAAAGCTTCGCGCATTTGCAGATCAGATACGCAGGGAATCACACAGTGCTCCTCTCCACCAACGACTACTTTATCTGGACCACTCCAACTTCCCGAGTGACGCAGGGCCATAACCCGGCTCTCACCAGCGCTTCGACTTCGAATCGATGCTGCTTGGGCCTGAATCTGTTCTGGCGTGAGGGTCATGGTGTTGGTCAGCCGTTGTGGTTCGCTTGAACACTGATTTTGGCTGTGAGTCCGAATTTTGGCAGTTCAAGTAATCCTCTTCCCAAGTCGACCACCGCACCTGGGTCCAAGTGGATGAGCGCGTGCATGGTAGGAGTAAGAACGATCATGTTACTTCGCTCGTCTGGCCCTCCATCGGTCAATCGCTTGATGTGATGAACTTCCAGCAAGTTACCGGCGACCTCGCCACGCAACCACGAGGGTAGTTCATCGCCTTCGACCTGACTGCGCCCATAAAGTTTCTTTAACTCGGCTACGAGTCTTCGATTCCGATCAATCTTTGTTCTATCTCCGTTATAAAAGGAGTCCACATCCCCCTCGTCACTCCCAACCCACGCGCTACGCAACACCGGTTTCGGCGTCGATGGAACGGGTTGAATCGGTTGAACCGGTCGCACGGGTTCACTGGTTCCGCCTCCACCGCCGGTGTTCTCACGCTGGGTCGGGCGAACGGGTCTCGCCAGCAAGGTCACTGCGTTTCTACCCAAGTCACGTATTCTGACTGCCAAGCCCACCGCATGTTCGTTGCTCTTGAGTGTTTCATCCAGATCCTGCCAGATGCGGTCTGCTGTCGGGCGACGGTCGTCTTCCAACCCGTGAATCGCCACAAAGATTTGCCATTCGGCAGTCTTGAGGGCGTCACTCACCAACTTTGCCTGCATGATGCTGGCTCCCAAGGCCACTTCGGTTGCTACGAGTTTGGCCTGGCCGAGACGGGTGATGAGATCACGATCATCGGTTGCCTGCTCTAAAATGCGTAACAGAGATTCCGCAACTTTTGCGGTGGCGATACGATCATTCTTCTCCAGCGATAGCCCCAGTTGTTGGCAGGTTTCCTCAATGGATTTTGCCAGCCCACGCACAGCCCCCAATTGTTCGCTCATTTTGGCCCGAATACTCGATGCCATTTGAGCCACGTTGGTGGCATTCCGCAGGGGCGAAGAATCAAATCCAAAAATTGATTTGCTAAGTGTTCTTGCGATCACCCAGTCTGATTCCTCGGGCAAGGGGGTTTCTCGAAGGACGGTTTCTTCATGGAACGTGCCAAGTTGGGGATCAATGACTGTGCCATGGAGCACAAAGGACCTGTTGTTCTGCTCGGCGAAAGTCAGGATTATGAGATCCTCCAACAAAGGGGGAAGGCCCATCGGTTTTGGATCTTCAATCCAGCTCCGCAAGGTCTTCACGCTGACAGGATCATTTCCCCCCTGTCGGTGCATCAATCTCTCAAAGTGCTGTTTCCAATGCTGGCTGACTTGAAACCGGTTTTCGCCCATGTCCCCCAACCGCAGTGGCACAGCTATTCGAAGCATGTGCTTTCGGGTCACCATGTCGTTCACCAGCACCGAGGGTTCTGTGCTCCTCACCGCTTGCTGGATCACCTCGAACACCTTCTGGATTGTGCCCTTGGTCAGAGAGGTATCATCGGCAAAAGTGGGATGCGCGGGAAACTGATTGCGTAAGGCCTGATCCAGAAGAAGTTGAATGCCTTCTGAGAAATTGCTGGCCGCCGGCGGTTGCAACGCCAGTGTGGGTTCCAGCGATTGGAAATGCTCAGCCAGTTCGAGCGTGTTCGCTGCGTCTAGGTATTCAGGCGTTCCCGCCCGCAATCCATACGCCATTTCAACCTGGGCCTTGAATTGGCTGCGCAAAACGTCCCGCTGGTTTTCCAGTAGTGCCCGAGCCGCCGCTCGATCCACCTCCGACAGATGGCTGACGAAAGTGGGAAAGCGATTCTCCGTGAGAATATGATCCAGACGAACCAACCGGCCAAGTTGTTCCATCGACTTGTGGTTCAAGAACGAAGGCAACCAGCAAATCGTGCGCCCTGGCTTGTTCTCTTGGCGGAACTTTTCTAACCGTTCCAGATCGTCTCGCACCGAACAACCAGCTTGATCGAAGGGGTAATCTACAACCAGTCGCCACCCCCGACCGAGCGTCGCCAATGTTTCCGTTGGGACTTCTCGAACGTTGTTTACCAAAACATCACATTCACGGTCGGTTCCACGCCAGCGAAACACCATCTTTGCGAATAATTCCTGCTGGCCGGATATCCCAAATTCGGTGAACAGCATGTCCTTTAACTTGCGAATTCGGTTGCCTTGGTTATCCACGGCCACCGCCTGGTCGATGATGCTTTGGACATCCACCCCGCTGAGCTGGAGTTGGATGGTTGGCTGACCACCCGGGTTTTCCTGAATTTTGATCTGCCCCACCGCCGCCGCCCACTTCTTGCACTTGTTCAGGACCGTTGTGGCCTCTTGCCCTGCTATGAAACTCTTGATGGCTCCATGATTGAGGGCTGCCAATCGAGCGGGAGTCATCGTTTTTAGGGATTCCACCGCAGGAGCCAATGCGGCCAGCAAAAGGGTTTTGATCAGGCGATCATCATTTTGGATGGCCAGTCGCTTGGGATCCTCGAGTGACCGTTTCTCGGCTTCGTCAAACGTGAGCCCATGATCCTGTTCCAAAACCGGGCGCAGATGTTGAAAGTAAAGCCGTTGGGCATTCTCAAAATGCGCCTTCATTTCGTTATTGAAGGCTTCGTCTCCCTGGGCAATTTCGTCGTAAAGATCACCCAAGGGCACAATTTGTCCCAGCTTGAGGGTATCCCGTTGCTTCACCAGCAACTGGATCATGATCTTGAGGGCGGTGCGCTCGCGTTGGAGCAACGATGACACGGCCACCAGGGTCTCCACCAGGGCGGGGCTGAATGGATACAATTTGCGGAAATCGTCGCGATTGCCGGTGCTGGTCAGCAGAACGCGCATGACCTCCTCACGAGTGGAGGCAGTGCGGGTAAACTCCTGATCCATCAGCAGGCGCGCCTCGGGACTTTTGGGACGCAAAATGCGTTTCTCCGTGATAAACGGCAGGTTCCGATCTTCCAACTTGATCTGCCCAAAGCGGCCTTCCCAGTAGGAGAGAACGTCAGAAAAACTCAACCGCTCCGCCCCAGTGATGTGCTGACCTACCAATTCGCGCAAATCCCGCTGACGCGCCACGAAACTGACGATAGGGACCGGTCGGTCGCCTCGCTCCGATTCCACCAATTTGGGAACTTTTTGCGCCTCCGAGCTGACGAAATTGACATCGGCGGCGTGACTGGCCAGCCAGAGAATCAATTCGTCCAGAAACAAAATCAAAGCGTCATAGCCCAGCGACTTCGCGTGCGCGCTCAGAACGGCCAGACCATCGTCCAATGAAACATAAGCCTCCGTTTGCTTGATCGATTGGAAGAACGTATCGGTCAGATCCCCCACCAATTGCCGGTGGTCCTGAGATTCTGGTGATGCAAGTCTGGCACGCTGGTAAGACTCAGCATCCCAGGTCGAATCCACATCCCCCCAACCACCATCTTTTGGGCTGGTTTGGTCTGTGGGGCCGTTTAGCGTCTCAAAAAACTTTGCATCCCCGAGGCTTTTCCTAAGCCGATCCGCATCTTGAAACAAAGACTCGGAACGATAGACGGCTGGGGTGGACGCTTCCGGATGAAGTTTTGCTACATACCTGACGTAGCCACCGAGCACCGCTGATTCCATGTTCTTCGCCCCAATGAGGTGAAACGGCACCAACAAGAACTTTCGCCCCTCCATCCAGCCATTATGTTTGGAGATAACGGCGGAAAGCTCCGAAATGGAGCGGGCCTTAGCGTTTCCCGAAAGGATCAGATGCAGTACCGCCATGAAATGGCTCTTGCCGCTGCCGAAACTGCCATGTAAATAGGCCGCCTTGCTGGAATTCCCCTCGACAGCGCTCTTGATCAGTGCGAGCGCGGTGTCGAAGCTCTGCTCCAACTGGGGTGTAACGACGTAGCTGTCGACCGTCTCGGTCGGGCGCGCCACTCCCTCGGTCAACCGGAGAACGAAATCCCCCCGGTTGACCTGCTCGGGCAGATCCAAAAGGTCTTTGATGAAAGTCGCCATGTGGTCAGATCAGATTCGGGATAATTTGAACAGCCCCGGTGGGAAAGACAATCCTTTTACGCCTAATCCGGCATCCCGGCATACACTACCTGGAATCAAAAAGATGGGGATGCATTCCTGCCTCAGATGGGGCTTTCCGGTTTGCTTCTCACTGCAATCAGCATCCAAAGCGAGAAACCAGCGGCATTCTTCGCTGCCATATTGTTTGCCAGATGCTTCCTCAGGTTTTCTTGTGCGAATTTCCGAACGCCACTAAGGATGTTTTCGTTTGGCATGCGCAGTGTGGCATCAGAGGGCTGGGAATGCATTGCCAACTCAACAGCCTCACTTCCGGGCAACTGAATGATCTCTCCTTCATCTTGGGCGAAAACAAGCGTCAACGAGTCAGGCGCTGAGAGCCGTCGTCGACTCCCCAACCATCGCAAAGCGAACACATAAAGCCAGCCGCACCCCCGACTCCATGATTTTCCAGCCTGAACTTTGAACGTGCTTTCGCCGGGCCTGGCATACATCGACGTTTGAAACAGCCAGTCCGTAAACGGCTCCCCGAAGCCAGCTAACGATGGATGGATTGGTTGGCCTCGAACACTCCCCAGGTCCTGCCCTCGAACGACGGCGTAGATTTCGCGGTTAAAAACCACATGAACGGTTCGTGTAGGACGAATCAATGGATCTCGGAAAGCGGGCGGTAGATCAAAATTAAACACGTCTGGAACAAACTGGTTTGCACTGTTTCGCGTTTCGCGGAAACGAATACTATGGTGTTCACAAGCTGATTTGTAAGCCAATTGGAAGTGTTCCCCAGTCAGAGTCGGTTTCAGACGCTGACTGTCTTCCGGCAAGCCTAGTCCCGCACCAAATAGCTGACGCCATCGATCAACTGATTTAACCGCTCCGCGCACCCATTCGTCCAGTTTTTCATCATCCAACGCACGGCCTGTTTGTGCTTGGGTGAATAATCTTGCCGCATCCACATTCTCCGCAATCTGGCCCAGGATCATTTCGCGGTAATCTTCCGACTCACCAGGACCCGCCAATGCCATGGTGCGCTGAATGACTTCCAAACGCTCCATGATACGGGTGGAGATTTGATGATCCCAGGACTTTGGAACACGGAGATTAAAAGCCATCACAACGTGAGATTGACCGTAGCGATCCAAGCGGCCGATTCGTTGCTGCAATCGCATGGGGTTCCATGGGAGGTCATAATTGATCATGACATGACATGCGCGATGAAGGTTTACACCTTCACCACCCGCTTCGGTTGAAACGAGAAAGCGGGATTCATTTTCAAACCGCACGCGGGCTTGTTTTCGTCCGTCCATGTCAATATCTCCGTGGACAATTTCTACTGATGCATCCGGAAACAATCCTTGCAATTGGCGCATCACCAAGTCCTGCGTAACGCGATATTGGGTGAAGAACAGTACTTTTACACCAGGCTCTTTGCCATCGAGCTTACGAAGCAATTCCACGCACGTTGACCACTTCGAATCAAAAGCAAGGTTTCTCAAACGATAGAGCAGTTTATTCAAAAGCTGGTGTTCTGAATCAAAAAAGGCCTTTGCCGGTAGAACGAAGTCTCTAGTCGAGTCGTCGTCGTCATTATCATCAGACTCAGAATTCAACAGATCCGTTATTTTGCGGGTTTTTCCTTCAATGGCCTCCAAACGGCGACCAAGGGCTTGGGCAAGCGCTGTCCAACTGCTCGCGGCAATTTTGTGGAAAGTGTGCATTACCAACTGAACCACTAGCTGGGTGCCTCGGTCTGACTGACGCGCGAATTCGATGCTCTTTAGGATGTATTCTGTCAGCAGGCCTGACACATCAACCTCTTCTGGAGTCCAAGGCACATCCAATGTTACGGTCTGGTGCCCCTTGAAAATTGGCCTGCCATCCCAATCCACCGCTCGCGACTTTGGAGTGCGCGTGATGGTCTCTGATAATGGTGCCGAAGCCAATTGCTCGGAACATTTGCGTTCAGTAGTGAAAAGATCAGGGCGCGCCAAGCTGAGCAGGTGAACAAATCGTTCGTCGTCTCCTTGGTGAGGGGTCGCTGACAAAAGCAACAGGCGCGGCGAACGTGGAGTTCTATCACTGTTCTCAACGTGCCGAATCAGGCGGCTTTGAACCAGGAATTCAAATAACTGATAGTTGGCTGTTTTCTCCATTTTCCCGGAAAAGAAGCGCCTTTGAGCAGTTAATCGGTGAGCTTCGTCGCATACCACCAAGTCGAACAATCCAATCTGTTTGAGCAATTCCCGGTATTCTTCCCGCTTCAATCGATCGAGGGGAGCGATGACAAAAGGCTGAGTTCGCCAACTTGCGGCAAGTTTCCCGTCGAAATTCTCTCCCATGATGGAGAAAGTCAGGCCAAAGTGTTCGTCCAACTCGTCCTGCCACTGCGATGCCAAACCTGTAGGACACACGACCATCACTCTTTGCGGCGGTTCGCGACGCACCAAGCAGGTAATAAGTAGACCGGCCTCGATTGTTTTGCCGAGACCGACGTCGTCAGCCAGAACGTGACCAAACCGGTCCGCTGACAATATCTTGTCCAACAGAAAGACCTGGTGAGGGAGCGGCTGAATTGCCGCTTTTGTAAAACCGCCAGTCAGGTTGTTTTCCCCAATGAGAAGTCCGGCAAGAATTTTTCGTCTGAATGCCGAGATGTTGCCCCATCGCCCAGCAGCGGCATTCTCATATGGGTCCGCGGCTAGCTGTAGATCGGGCGGCGCAACAGTTTCCAGGTTGTCGACATGGTCAAAGGCGACTTGCAGACGCATGTCGCCAAACGCATCTTCTTCAACGTAGCGGACCATCCCAAAACCATATTCTGGATGCGCGTTGTGGATAACCCGGTTACCAGGTTGAAAAGTGGTAATCATGCTTCCAGTCCTAGGTGTAACAAAGGAATATCATAGAATTCTAGGAGTTGTTTCCCATATTCCCGATCCGACGAAATTCGCTTATGAAGGGATTCACTCAGGGCCGCCAGGGTCTCAAAATCAGCGTTGTTCCCAAGACCTTTTGGCATCCAACCGATCCTCTCCATGGCTCGACGGACCGGCGCCGAGACAAAGAAGGCATATGGCCTGACGGAGTCATCATTTATGACCCCGAGACGGCACAATTCCCGCACCAAAAAGAATAGGGGGCTTCCTGCACTTTGCCCAAATACCCCCACCCATGATTTCTGCCCCGAAATATGCCCTGTTTTCAAAAAGGCAAGCAGGTCCGTTCCACGACCCTTGTTTACCAGTTCAAGAAGCACCGAAGGAAATTCGTTTTCCCAGACCAGGGTGTGGATCTTCCTGATATCGTAAAAGACTCGTCGCCAAAAATAGGCATATTCGCCACTGGCAGAGAGATCATGGAAAGGGCGTGCAATCAATCCGTCAAAAAGTGCATCAGTCCCTTCGCCAAATTCTGCCCTACTGGTCTGTTCCCAAAAGCGCGCGGCTTCCAACTGATTGCGCCAAAACTCCCTCACCTCAGTGATTCTGCGCCCTGCCGACATGAGGCAAGCAAAGGAGAAAAGACGGTACCAGAGCTTCTTCCCATCATCATCATTAACGGCAAGAAGCGTGCTTTTCAACAAGGCCTTCCGGCCATCCAGGTCGGGGATTACAGAGCGACCAGCAAAGCCAACCAAATTCCAGAGAGGCCAATTATCGTCTCCTTCAAGGGTATAGTTTGACAGGGGCTCGTCCTGCTGCTCCCACCAGTGGAATAACTCTGCAACCGATAGGTCTTCGATTGCCGGCAGTTCGACTCTGGCCTGCGGTTGGTCGGATGGTTGAATAGGTGTCAGCTTCTCATCCAGAAGATGCTCTGCTTGTGACAATTCATCTCGCTCAGGCTTCGCGATGCTTGCTTTAAACGCTTGGAACCCAGGTTCCCTCAGATCAGCCAAGACTCGTTTGAGAATTGGAGCCATACGCGTGAATGTCGATACCCATTTAATCAGCGAGAACTTGGACAGTTGCTCACGAATGCGTGAAGGCAATTCTTCCTCCGCATCGGGTTCAATCCAGGCGCGTATATCTATGCCCCATGGATTGGCAAATGTGACCGCAAGGCGTCTCATCAGGCGAGACGGAAATACAGCTTCTACAATTGGTACAGTCCCCGTTTTGCATGGGACCCGGCTGGTAAACAGGGATTCCATCCGTTCAATCCATCGAACCAGTCGAGCCGGTGTTTCTGTGAACGTGGATTCAAACACTTCACGGGCATCTTTTAGGTGCAACACCCGCGCCCATGCCACCCAACGCTGTTTGGTGCAGTTTTCTGCGAGCTGGGAGGTGGCGCGCCTCAACACCGATTCCAAGGCCGCCTCGATAATATCGACCCCTGATGCCATGATCTTTTTGACGTTGACCCTGCCTTGATCGGCTTCGAAATCTCCGTTTACCAGCACATCCAAGCCGAAGGAACATTCGGTTTCAAAGGTCAATCTAAGCTTGCGCCATTCTTTATCCAGTAGCTTCGGTTCGCCATCGGTGCCAATTCGGACGGCGACGCCAAAGCGGCGACCATCGGTATCCGAGAGCTTGCCAAAGGCGATATGGAATACCTCGCCACGTGCGCTTGTCGCTTCTCGAATCTCACTGCGATACCAACCAGTCGGAAGTAGTTGCCTGATAATCTGCCAGTCCCAACGTTTTTGCTCCCAAAGGATTTCCACTCGCCTCACGTAATTCAGGAAAAGGAGTGTGGTCATGTTCACCGATTCCGGAGGGGTATGGGAAGTTGGAACTGACTGAAAACCGGTCATTCCGAGTGCGTCCGTATGAGAAACGGCAAATTCAAACTCCGTTTCGGCCTGGAATGTATGTTCCGGCTTGGGCTCGGCGGGACTGAGCAGAAGCAAGTCGCGTATTTCAAACTTACGTTGCCCGCTTCGAACCTGCACGATTCCCCCTTTCGCAACCGTGAATACCGACTTAAACCCCCGGTTAAACCTGCCAAGTTCGTCAGGGGTATTCTGGTTGGGTGCATTGATTTTGACAATACGCTCTACGTCCGGTCGCATTTGATTATCGCGATCTTGTTCGTTAAACACTCTTCCAGCATGCCGAACCCGGATTCGATGCCCATTCATACGGTCTCCAGGCTCGACCCGAAACTCGAACCACGGGAAACTGACGGGTTGGCTTTTGCTCGCGTACGCATTTTCGGCATTTTGAAGCAACTCCCGAAATATGTGCTCGCGTCCGTAACCAACCTCTTTCACATGCTTTCGGACCAACACCTCCACAACATGATCTCGGAACTCACTATACAAATCGAACGCTGACTTTCCCTTCCGTTTTGCACGTTGATATTCAGGGGAAACGATATCGCTCAACTCATAAAGGGAAAGGAGTCGAACAAATTGCTCTTCGTTGGCAGGACGGGAAAACTGGCCGAAGATGAGTTTTTCCCCCAGCCAGCCGACGTCGGCATTGAGGAGCTCGGCGATGAGAGTCTCCCCGGCGTGCCAGCGCAAGTTTAACCCGTGCGGAGTTCCGTAAACCATTTGCCCAGCAATCAAGAGCATCGCAATGTCCGGGTCTTCAACGAGCGAGCTCTCGATCTGATCCCTTTCAATGGGAATCTCGGACACATTGTCACCGTCACATCTTAGTTTGCCGAAGTTCACAGCCACATCCACGAGCGCAGGAAGCTGATTCAGCGGGAAGGGTATTGGGTCTACATGAAGTTTTGCGGTGGAAAGGCGCTTTGCCATCAAGCGCTCGCCGGGAGTCTTACCCTCAGTCAACGGCCCTTGCGCGAAGAATTCCGCTACTCTTCGGCGTTTCTGGGATGAGACTGCTATCAGTAGATCTTTCCGTCTCATGATGCCCACTTTGCCGAAGATAGCATTCAGACCTTCCAGCGTTTGCTCCGGTTGCGACCCTTCTGGCCAGCGATAAAATGAGTCGAGCGCCTCTTGGGCGAACCTGGAAGGGTCTTCATCCAGGTCCTCCAACGTTACAAATTCAAAACCCAGGATTGTTTGGAGGCCCAATCGGCAAATCCGACTGAAAGCACAATCGGATAACCAGCGTGGCGCCTGAGCATATTTCGGCACGAGCAATAAAGCCGCTCTTATCGAGGCGGGAATTTCGCCGCTCAGGATTATTTTGCCACTCAGTTGGAGCTCTTTGCATTGGGCCTGAACGAATCGGCCTACCGCAACCTTCTCTGCTTCATCAACAATTCTGCCCCAAGCGCGATCCAAGCTCTTTCGGGACTCTTCAAAGCCTGGATTAAAAGCCATCGCAAAGGCGTTCCATTCGGAATTCTCAGCCAATCGGCGAGCTATTTCTCCCGGGAGGTGTTCTTCAATCAGTTTCCTTGCCCCCTTTTCCCATTCCTCGTAAAGCCCCCAGTCGCGGAGCAACTTGGTGAGACGCTTTCTGGTGCTGTCAGTGTAAGCCAGCGGCCAGCTTTGGAGGAGCCCGGCAAAGCAGTCGGTTGCGGTGTCATCTTCCAACCAAAGCCGATCTAAAGCGAGCCATGTTCCATTACCAGCGGGGAGGCGAAGGCAGACAAGAACAGATTTGTGCTCAGCTGGACAAGGTGTTCGATCTGTCTTCCAGAATGCCTCGCCGTGTTTGGCCCAGGCCTCATCCGAACTGAGGCGGGACAGCACTCGTGACCAAGGCGGATTGAAGACTGGATACGAGAGCTTCTTCATCTGCTCATCGCATCGCTGACCATAAACGTGATTGGATTGCCACGACGCATCTCGCGCCCACTCTGCCACGCGCTTGAAGCAATCATGCCAACTAGGTTCCAGTTCTGTCCCACTCGGTTGGTTCAGTATGGCAGATAGTTCAACCGTCGATCCATCTGCCAGTTCGATTACCGCCTTAGCCAGGGTTTCTTCCAAGGAAGCACCTGAGTGACGGGTCGTTGACAAGTAGGCGAGCATCGCCGCCTGCCGTGTTTCCGGAGTCAGGGCCTTATTGGCGAGAATCAGGGCAAACGTTTCTGCTATTTCATACCCAGCGGCGGGCTTGGCACCAAGCACTGCCGCTTCACACGCAACAAACGACGGAAGCGCTTCCTTCAACTGAGGGCACTCCGCCAGTTTGAACCACGCTTCTGTGGCGGCTTGGCGCTGGATCACTTCAACATGGCGCCCATCCCCCAGAACGACCCTCCGTCCACCCAGCGTCCTGATCAACGGTCTGGTTGCTGCTGCCGAGCACAATTCTTCGAATACAATATTTGCCCAGTGACCGGCCCAATCCTCCTGGTTGTTAACCTGCGTCGGCCGCCTTTCGATTAGGCGCTCAAAGCTCCAATTATTTCCCACCACAGAGTCGAAATGAGCATCAACCCATTCAGCCATGGTTCTAATGGCTTTTCGAAGCAGTTCTTCAACACGCGGCGCCTCTTCTGGGTTCCAGTTGTCCCGTTCGAGCTTGGTTGGAAGTTTCAGATGCAGGTGGAAGCGGAAGGTCCATGCCTGATTCAAACCATTTAACGGAAAAAAGGCGTAGGCCGCGCCATCTTTCAACGTCATTCCCATTTCATCAGTTTCCCGGTCCAGACGGAGCCGATGCTGACCATCCGCATGCAGGGCGATCTGCCATGAGGGGGTGTCGCTTGGATCAGATAACTTCCAGAACCTAGAATGCGACTGAGGACCTCCCGACGTGATGGACGACAGGGTTACTTTTTCCGCTTTTGCAACGCCGGGCAAATCGCTTGAACTGTCCTTCCGGCCCAAGGAAAGGGCATTTGCGCCGATTTGTACGAAGCAAAGGCTTGGCAAGAAAAGCGGACAGAGCTCATAGATGTGATGCTCCTGTCCCGAAACCCTGCGAGCAACATCCTCTCTGCGCTCTTGCCGAATACGGAACGCAAAAAAAGTTCCCCTTTTCGACTTCGATATCATCTCCCATGACGGTCTCACCTCCGTGGGCAAGGCATCGAAAAACTCTGGTGTGCAATAACCCAAGCAGTTCAATCGCTTGGCTTCTTCATCAAATTGACCAGCACCAACTGATTCCAAACGCCTCAACACTGCCGCAAGCCGGTTTGACTCCGGAGCGGACGCTTCGTCACCAACCCGGCAGATAGGGAGTCGGAAACCATAGCTTCCTTTGGGGTCCCATGAAAAAACAAGCACCTCCGAGGCAATTCGATAACAGCTTTTGAAACCAATTCCAAAGCGTCCAATCGTCTTTTCATTCAATTCGACGACCTGTCCAGCCGCATGAACGAAAAAACGGGACAATCCAACAAGATTGAGCGAAGTGACTTTTCGACCATCATTTGCCACGAAAAGCCAGTCCCCGGTTGGATTGATCCGGATCTCGGCGCGTTCTCCGTCTGCGGCATCGTCAGCATTCTGCGCCAATTCGGCGAGATAATTGGCCGCCAAGGCGCCTTGCCCGATCAGATAATCTCGTATTGGGAGGATCAGAGCCCGGTTCTCGTTGAGTCTCAAGAGCCAGTCTGCGTAAATGGCATCACATCGTTGTTCGGGGGTCAACCGGTCCAGAGCTTCGGCAAGACCATGCCAGTCGGACAGATGCCTCGTTTCGAGCCAATCTGCTCCCTGGGGATAAACCGCGGCTTCAATGGCTTTCCGGTAGAAGATCGGCATACGGGACGGAGTTGATGGCTGAAATGGACGCGTACATCGTGCCAGATCCCGGCAATGCACCGACAACAAAAACCGGGATCCGATCCAACAAGACGTAGGGGGACCAGTCCATAACCGTCTCAAGAATGCATTGTCGAATTTGAGACATCAATAAGATTCGCCCGAAAGATTCGCGCCGCGTCTGCCGTCTCGGCCGTAATCTCTGGTTTCCACGCCTTGGCCATAAGTCGTGAAAAGCGCCTGCTCCCACTTCCCATTCGCTATGAATTCATGCGGACCTAAACAGATTCCCTGGAATTTCGTATTCACCAAAGACAATTCAGATTTTGATGTTCCAGTCGGATAAAGTCAAATTGCACTCGGCTATTGCATGGATCCATGATTGCAGGGAATTCCGGATCTCGACCAAATCGGCATCCATACTCCACGTAGCAGCCAAAAACCGCCTTCCCCAGACTCGCTCTCCGGAAATTCGTGTTACGAGCAATGGTTGGGTGACTAGCTTTTCTAATTAAGGCTCCCATGATTTGTTTCTGCAGAAAAGATGCATTTCCCAGCCTGGCTTCCCGTCCGAGGGACGTGTCGTCCTTAAATGCAAATCAAGATGAACCTCATAGATGTCTTTGAAGTTGAAGTCCAACACAAGGCATGCTTTCTGGAATATCCACGGACGACCGCTTAGCAGACCAACCTCCGGTGTCTCCTGCATCAAGTTCCTTAAGCGTTCAACCTTCTGATTCAAACGCGCCATGAATGCTGTATGCTCAGCAACCAACTCTTCGACCGCCTTGAAATGGGCAAGCAAAAACTGATCCATCTTTTTATGTTCCATATTTTCTCCAGCGAGGTTGGTTGTTGTCTGCATGAAATCCAAGAGGCATGATACCCACTTTGGGTCCCCGTTGCTGATGTAATTGCCGAGCATCCGCCGAACCTGCTGCCAGAGTTCGCCATAGGTGTGCCTCGTGAAGCCGCATTTCAACGGCACTGCGTTGTCCGTTTTTCGCAAACATAAAACGGTCTTTATAGTCTTCTTGTTTCTGCCGAGCCGATCTATCACCCTTCCATAGTTTGCGAAATCGTTCGCTTTCCAATGGAAAATTTTATTCTCGATGCCAAGTGTAAAAGTTTCGCAGTCGATCACCAGGTCGATGCGTTTTTGATCTTCTGCAGGGTGTTCCCGACTCAACGAGACCTTTTCAGGAACAGGGATTCCATGCACTCCGGCCATCTGCAAATACGAAGAGAGCAAAAGGTCTTTCAACCCATGTTCCGCGGAGGGATCAAAATAAAAACGCAAAATATTGCTACACACATTTTCAAAATGCGGGTAGCCGGAGACTTCCATGAAGGTCCGACTGCGTTTGAATCTAGGCAATACCTGAAATTCGAGAAGTAGTTTAAAATATCCTTCCATTCTCAATTCAGATTCCGCCTCAGAAACCAGTGCTTGGCTCACGTAAGCCCTCCAAATCTTACTTTTCCCAAGGCTTCCACCGTCGTCCCCTGCTTCCGGACCTCTTCGTCGAGGAAACCGGCGATGTAGTCTCCGAAGCGCATGCCGATTTCGGGGTTGAAGTCGTTGTGCCACTGTTTGAGCCAGGGGAGAAGATCGGCGATGCCAGTTAGAAGCGGGATTAGACGGGTGGGTTCCCAGCCTTGGTTTTGGCTGGCGTCCACGTAGAATTCGGCCAGGGCTTTGGCTTGTTGCAGGTGGTCCCATCCGGCCCAGGCGATCACCGGGCTCGGGTCGCCTTCGCGCTCGGCCCCAGGAAAGCTGATCCAGCGTTCCTTGGGGACGTCCAGTTTGCCTCGCAGTTTCCACCAGTTGGATTTTTTGAAGTCGCCGGATGCGTATTTGGGCGGGACGGGAATGTCACCCACCGTTTGTTTCTGTTTTTCGCGAATCAGCGGTTTTAACGCGTCTTCGCTGGCACCTGGTTTCTGACTCCTGACCTGTGCCTCCACGGCGTCTTCCTTGCGTTGCAGATCCCAGACGTGCTCCCAGTCCTGGCGTTTGCGCAGGCCTGATTCCTTGTAGCGTAGGTACGGCAGGAAAGGAACGGATTCCTCCTCGACCAGTTCGCGGACCAGCTTGGAGACCGAGAAACCGGGGCCGCCAGTGTAGATTTCGGCCAGGCGCAGGAAATCGGCGTCGGTCTCGACAACGGCGGCGAGTTGGTTGGTGGAGACCAGCGCGGGCTGTAGAGCGGCAGGAAGACCATGCGCGGCAGTGGGCCTATTGCTGTGCGTCTGGGTCAGTACATTGCTCATGAAGAAATAGGATTCGAGTTGAATGAGCATCCATTCACGCAGCGCTAAGGACTCTCGTTGTGCATTCGTCAAGGACGACGAACCGTAGACGCCTTGCTGTCCCAACCATAGGCGTTTTGTAATCTTTGTTTCCAAGAGAGCAATTTGCCGATTGGTTGTGATTATTCCATGCCGCCGCTCATAGCTTTCCGCAAAAAGGGGGGATATCGTATTCGAGTCAATCTTACCGGCATTCCAATTGAATGGTCGATCATCGGGATCGATGGAGCATTCGGTTTGGAGAAGCGTTGCGAAGTCTGGAGCTTGATCGTCGGTCAAACCATATAACCGATATACAGCCCAGTCGAGTTCCTCTTGGAGAAATACCATCTGCCCAAAAAGCTGAGCGCGTCGAGTTTCATCTGTGGCGAGCATTGTCTTTAGATCCTCTGACTTCTTGGTTGACCATCGAGCTATCACCATCCGCGATTCCATTTGTGCGAGTTCTAAAGCTGCCAGATCAAGTCTCCTGGAAATATTTCGAACACACTCAGCCGATTGGCTGGCTAGGTCAGCAACTGGGAAATTCAACAGAGCGCTTCCGTTAATGTCGTAACGGTTTGCCTCCGGTTTTCCTTTCACCTTGCTAATGTCACCCGAGGCGCTGGATTTTGGATAGCATACTTGCTTGATCCAGAAGCAAGCGAGTGAACTATTGAGAATCCCTAGCAGGAGGGCGCATTTGTCCTCTGTACCACCGAAAGGGAGCTTAAGAACAAGGGCTGATTGTTTAAAGACCTTTCCACCACGATCCAAAACAAAATGGCTGCAAGTGGCGACGGCGGCATATGCCAAGGTGAGTGGCGTCTGCAGCTTGTGGCTCGTGAGTCGGCCGTATTCATACCAAGCAAGTCCGCATTCGATTTTCGTTTTCTGCCCGAACATTTTGTTATTTGCCAGATTTGTTCTGGCGGGCCATAGAAACTTGTAAGTGTTACTTGAAGGATGAAGCCTCACCAAATCAAAATTGGAATCGTAAGGGAATACTGCATAATCGTTTCTGTGCATTCTCCAATCGCGGATATTGTCTCCCTCGACCATTTCACGAATATCAGACGCAACCAAGCCCCTTCGCAACAAAGCCTCTAGTGGTTGAATGTAAACATCGTCTTCCAGCGTAAAACACGTGATTCCGATCGATTCAACCACCTTTTCAAGTGTCTGCTCTCCCGCTTCATCCAAGAGTTCTTTGAGTTCAGAAGCGCCACCACCTCCAATGCTCCATGGGTGTTTACAAAATCCTTCTCGGGGATTATCAGCAACGCTGACGAATTCGTTTTCCGAACCTGCCTGATCGAGTTGCGATAGAATAGATCTCCAGACTGCTCCCTGCGCTGGGTCAGTTGGGTTGGACGTTTCGCCCTTAATACCCATGACCGTTCGAATTGTTTTGATCACAGCCTGTTGGTGTTTGCCAAAAAGAATGACGGTTGGCGTGCCGTGACCCGGGATATAAGCATCTTTTGCGTCGATTACATGCGTGATATCCCAGTCTGGAATGAATTCCTGGATGAGTTTCTTTCCAAATTCCCTCTTCATGAACGAATTGGAGGTGATCATTCCCACATAGCCAGCGAACTGGTGTGTTTTACTGTCACCTATGACCGCGAGATCAAAAAACCGTTCCATGAAAGGCACGGCGAGAGAGTACTTGCCACTGCAGGAATCAAACCGGTTTCGATAAGCATCATTGAGCGCCTTGTCTTTCACGGTGATGTACGGTGGATTGCCCACAACCGCGTGATATTGCTGGCCCAGGATTCGATGCAGTTCCTCTTGGTCCTCGGTTTCGTAGAAATGTTTAAGTTCGTCGCGGAATAGGTCATCCCCGCCGAAAGTCTGCTGCACGCCTTCATGGCTGTCGGTGCCGATAAAACGCGAGCCGTGCAGGAGCGAGTCGCCCGCCGCCAAATTGATGCGGAAGTCGGGCGCATTTCTGAGTTGCCTGATGCCGCTCGCCCGAAGTGCGGCCAGCAACAGACGGAACCGGGCAATGGCAATCGCAAAGGGATTAAGGTCCACCCCGTAAACGCCGTCCAACGCCTTTTGGGCCAGGCCAACCGGGTTGGCGCCGGGTTCATTCTCCTGCCACAGCCGGAATAGCCGCTCGAAACTGCCGAGGCAGAAGTGGCCCGAGCCGCAGGTGGGGTCGATCATCCGAACGACCTTGTAGCCGAACGTCTGAATGGCCGGAGTGAGCGTGCGATCGAGGATGAATTCCTCGACGAACACGGGCGTTTGGAGCAATGCGTATTTCTTGCGCGCGGCCTCGGAGAGGTCCTGGTAGAGGTCGCCGAGAAAACGAGTATTCCACTCAGCATCGGCAAATTCATGAATGATCCGCCCCGTATCGGGATCGGACTTGCGCCAAAACTCGAGCAGAGACTTTGCGGCATCGGCAGTGGGCCCGACGCGCCAGAGCGGATTATGACGCCGATCAAAAAAGTCTTTCATCCCAGGCAACCGGCCCACTTCGCCGAAAACGTGCTCGAAATAATCGCGTTCGCTGGCGGTCGGATGCTGACGGAAAAAGAGACTGCTCTCATCCTGCGCCCGCTGATGCCGTGTAGGGTTCCCTCCGGCCAGGAATGGAACCTCGATCAACTCGTTATCTTCCAGAAACCGGACGAACACCCCAGCCAGAATCCAGGCCACGGCGACCTGCGTCAGTTCCTCATCCCGCCACGCATTGTACGTAAGCCCCGTGCGCCCTTTTTCGCGGGCCTCGTCATAATCCTTGCGCAACGGCGCGTCCACTTCCGCCAGCGCATTGCATCGGGCTCGCAGATCATCTTCAAGAATCGTGACCCTCTTTTGCAGGGCAGTAAGGAGTTGTTTGGGATCAATCATTGCTGGGATATGTTTCAGGCGCGGGCAAGTCGCTTTCGGAGCCAATAAACGATTACAGGAGCGTAGGCGTCTAGCTCTCCGGGAGCATCTCCACGCCATTTGGAGATCAGGTTGCCTAAAGCCATCTGCGAAAGATGCCCTCGTTTGCGCAGCCCTGCTGTGAAGGCGTTCAAGGCTCTCTTTCGATTGGTTCGCAGAAATGAAACGTTCAGGTTGAGCGCTCCTTCCTCAAATTCGTCGCCCTGTTTTCTTCTTCCAAGTTCCTGCTCCAAAATAGGGTCGCATGAGGTAATTGTCCCATCAGGAAGGAACTGGATGAAATCCTCGATTCTGTGGCCTGGATTGGCCGGATTTCGGGAGAGCAAGGCATCGCCTTGATGAGTGTCGCAATGTTGCTTGGATTTAAGCTGACCTTCATTTCCCAGGCATGCGCCCAACAGATTCCAATAGTCCAGTTGGTGCTGCGGGAAGGGTGTTTGCGGCATCCAGTGGGCAATCTTCATCCGATCAGGATTAGCAGCAATGCGTCCGCCGCAAAAACAGCAGAGGCCGCGCTGCTCCTCGACTAAACAGGTGCGGAGTGTGTCCTTGTCCCTGTAGTTGTCGTAATCTGCATGAGCCGCTGCCCGGTGTTGTGTTAAACTGGGTGGCTCGGTCAGCTTGGTAATGGCTCTCATGGGGTTGCCCGTAGAAAACTGATTAAAGTCCGATAATGCGTCACTTCTGGATCGTTTTCACCGAGAATTTCTTCGACCTCCCTGAGTAACTGCTCGGATCGCGGAAAATCCTCCTGGTTAATCGCCTCCGCCAGTTCGCTGAGTTTGTCCCTGACGCCTTGGTTACGCGAGGAAGCCCCATCCATTAGTTCGTCCAGCACCCGGTCGGAATCAAAGCCGAAGGTCCGAGATGGAGTGACCACTTGGTCATGATCCAGGAATCTCACTTCTTCCGGCATCACTTCCCCGATAACCTGCGGGGAATGGGACGTGCAAATAAACTGGATGCCAGGGAAGGTGTTCTTCAAATCAGTCGCGACACGCCGTTGCCATTTGGGATGCAAATGAACATCGAGTTCGTCGATCAGAACCACACCGGG
>CAIUEN010000339.1 GCA_903898185.1 uncultured Verrucomicrobiales bacterium | reverse complement strand
CCCAAACTGATAACCCCCGCAAAAATGGAACTTCCAGGGGGGGCTGTGTAGTGAAGACCTTTGGGGTGGAACCCCTCAAAAATCGAGGGTTTTTGAGGTCTGGCCTCAAAATAAGTGCCCAGTATCGAAAGTCGGGTTAATGGAAGCCTATAAGCGTATCGTGGAACGGTGGCGGAAAGCTCCTGGAGCAGATCTCGACAAGCCACCCAAGACCGGTGGGGGTGGCATCCAGAACGAGCTTTACAACAAATTCAAGATTGCGATGTTTAGCACGCACGAAATTGAAAAGTTAGCGACAGCCCAAGATTCGCTTAAGACCAAACTTCTAAAGCTTGGCGGTTTGATCGGCTGATTACCTCTGATCCATTTTCTTAGCACTTCAATGATTGGACTGCTGACCTTATTTTATTGAGAACAGCATTGATATCAATAAGCGTATTATCCGTCCCAAGTGAAAATCGGACCGTTTGACGTGATGCGCCATTATCAGGTTTCATTGCTTTGATAACGTGGGATGGTTCTTCAGAGTCCGCCAAACATGCAGAACCAGAAGATGCACAAATGCCGTAACGATTTAACAGGAGCAAGAGCGATTCGGCTTCGATACCATGAAAGGTGATACTCGTTGTATTGGCGAGTCTTTGTGTGGAGTGGCCATTCAGCTCCGTGTTCGGAATTGACCGGAGAATCCCGTTTTCCAAAGCATCGCGTGTCGGTCTGACGTTAACATCGTATTTCAGTAGTTTCTTCCTCGCCAACTCGGCTGCTTTACCCACGCCAACTATGAGTGGAACACTCTCTGTCCCTCCTCGGCGTCCCCGTTCTTGGTGTCCGCCGCGAATCAACGGGGAAAATGGTGCTTTATTTCGAACAAACAGCGCTCCCACTCCTTTTGGTGCATTGAACTTATGCCCGGCAACTGAGAGGTAATCCGCTTGAATCTTGCCGAGATCAATCTCGATTTTTCCAACGGCTTGCACGGCATCGCAATGAAATAGCACTCCTCGTGCTTTGCATACTTGAGCGATATCGGAGATCGGGAACACCACGCCTGTTTCATTATTGGCCCACATCAGAGACACAATTGCCGTTTCAGTTGTAATAGCAGTCTCCAAATCGACAATCTTAAGCAGACCATCGCGATCTACGGGCAAATACGTCACTTTGTATCCCTCTTTTTCAAGGGCCATGCAATCGTTGATCACAGAGGAGTGCTCAACTCCAGAAGTTATAATATGTCGTTTTGCAGGGTTCGCCTTCAGTGAGGCATGAAACGCGGTGTTGTTGCTTTCCGTGGCGCAAGAGGTGAACAGGATTTCGCGTGAATTTGCACCAAGAAGTTGAGCTACCTGGTTGCGCGCTTTTTCCACTGCCATTTTCAATTTCGAACCGAATTCGTAACTGCTCGATGGATTGCCCCATTCTGTGGTCAGATATGGCATCATAGCTTCCAGAACTTCTGGCGAAACCGAGGTTGTCGCATTGTGATCCAAATAAATCATGATAACTTTCGCTGCCAAGTTGTACGGCTAGCAAGGTTGCTTTTTCCGTGATTTTGTTCAAGTTTTCATTTAAATCACAGCCATCAATTGGCGCCAAAAAGCATCCGCTCGCTCTCAACTCAAACTCGCCATTGAAGACACCTTGGACACTGGATTGCCGCGCATTTATACACCGGAGATTTACCAGCAGAAATGCTCTGCTGTCTTTGAGCATTTCTACAAAAGCTACTCGGAACCCGACGAATTGTCAGTTTATGCCGGCCTGGCATGAGACTTGGAACTGTTTCCATTTTGGAAACTGACGAAAATCCTGAACCCGTCACCCAGTCGGTCTTCAACCACGATTCTCAAAAACCAATGGTCGATGATGTTTTTTTCCGACTCCGCTACCCGGAGGCATCCAACTGCCCCGATCAAGCTTACATGACCATTCCATCCGAATTCCCGAAAGTGACCGATTTCGAGCGCATTTGCGAAATTATTTGGCCGCAGAATTTGACTTTTGGCATTTTCCAGGCAATCTGGTCCTAGACTAGTCTGATTATATGCCTCTTACTCATAATCGTCCGCGCCGCCCCCGTTCGCTTGTTGGAACGTTTCACGCCAAAACCCATTTCTCCCAATTGATCGAACGTGTTCAAAAAGGGGAGGAAATCACCATAACCAAGCATGACAAACCCGTAGCCCGGCTTGTGCCTGCCGATCGGCCCTTACGCGAACATGTGGCCAAGGTCTTTCGACAAATGGACGTTTTGCGCAAGAGCATTGAGGCCGCCAAGCCCCAAGACAAGACCAACCTCAAAGACCTCATCAATGAAGGGAGACGGTTTTAATGACTTACGTCGTTGACCCATCGCTGGCATTGGCGTGGCTGCTGCCGGATGAACATAATAAGGAGGCTGAGGCAATTCGCCTGGAAATTGAAAATGGCGCTGATGCATGGATTCCCATCCATTGGTGGTTTGAGGTTGGCAACGCTCTCTTGATGGCTGAGAGGCGCGGTCGCATTACGGCGGAACAGGCCACGCATGCATTAACGCTCCTGGACGCTCTGTCATTGGAAGAGGATGAGGAAACTGCAGAGCAGATTCCCGCGAGGACTTTCTCCCTGGCACGCAAACACCGTCTTACGCTTTACGATGCGGCATACTTGGAGCTGGCCCAACGTCGCGGGGCGAGTCTGGCGTCATTCGACTCGCAGTTACTGGATGCCGCCGCCAAAGAAGGTGTCTGCGCACAACCCAAGGAATAATCAAGTCGATCAAACGGGTTCTTTTTTCATTTCAACTCTCTTCTCGTCAAACTCGCGTCATTTCTGTAGCTTGGCACCCTATGGAACCATTGCCGCTGAAGCCAACACACACGCGGGGCGGGGCGGCGCGCGCCTATTTGCGACGACACTGGCAGAAAGCCATTCGCATTCGCGAGAAAATGCTGCTTACGGAAGAGGCGTTTCACTTGCTTTTGGCGGGAGGCGTGGGAGTTATCGGCGGCGTGGTGAACCTCTGTTTCTTTCATGCGGTTAGAGCCGTTGAATGGGCCATATTCGGCCAGAGCAGGTCCGACATTGTGGAAATGGCAATGGATTTGCCATTTTGGAAGATGATCGCCATACCGGCTTTGGGCGGACTGGCGGCAGGCTGGATTCTATTCATGGGGACGCGATTCATTCGCAAGAAAGGAACCAGCAATCTGATTGAAGTGGTGGTGGCGGGAGACGGACGCTTGCCATTGCGCAACGGCATTATACGCACGGTTTCGTCGATGGTCAGCATCGCTTCCGGGGCTTCCATCGGACGGGAAGGCGCCATTACCCAAGTCACCGCCACGCTGGCATCGAAATGGGGACAGTTGGCAAAATGGCAGCCCTATCGACTGCGCCTGCTGGTGGGATGCGGCGCGGCTTCTGGCATAGCCGCCGCCTACAATGCGCCGATTGCCGGAGCGGTATTCGCCGCGCAGGTTGTGTTGGGCAACTTCTCGATGAACCTGTTTGCGCCGCTGTTGTTCGCTTCGGTCATTGCCTCGATGCTCTCTCGCAGCCTTTTTGCGGTTCACCCGTGGTATCACGTTCCGCCCCACGAATTCACCAGCATTGCGCAACTTCCATGGTTCATCGTCCTCGGAATGCTGGCTGGCGTGGTCGGCGCGGTCTTTTTGAAGTCTCTTCAAAAAGGCGAAGCGTATTTGCAACGTGTTCCCGACTTGCGCCTGCGCATGGCTCTGGGTGGGCTGGCGGTGGGGGCCATCGCCGTGTTTTACCCTGGCGTGCTCGGGAACGGGTTTTATGGAACCAATGAAATTCTTCAAAGCCAGCTTGAACTCAAGCTCTTGCTGGGAGTGGTGATGGCGAAATTCATTGCGACAATCATTACGGTTGGCTCAGGCACCATCGGAGGTGTCTTTACGCCAACTCTATTCTTAGGCACCGGATTGGGGAGTCTGCTTGGAGGCGCGCTGCACCATTTTGGCATTGCCTTGGAATTGCCGGCCAGCGCCTTTGCGCTCGTGGGGATGGGCTGCGTCCTCTCATCGACCACACGCTCTCCTCTGCTGTCGATCATCATTATTCTTGAGATCTCACTGAATTATTCGCTGATGCCCGCGTTGATGCTTGGCTGCGCTGTTTCAACATTGGTGGCGCGGCGGTTGCATCCGAGTTCGATTTATACCCAATCCCTAAAAATGCGCAGCCTTGAGGTCGAAAGCTATCGCCTTGGTGCCGCCACTGAGCGCGCCATCGGCGATCTGATGCATGCGCCGGTTGAGCCGGTACGTGACAACACGACCCTGCCGGAAATTGCGGAACGTTTTCTTGGCAGCACGAACAATTTCCTGCCCGTGGTGGATTCGGAACGACGCCTGATCGGGATGGTATCGCTGCATGATTTAAAGAAACATCTGAACGCCGGACGAGAATTGCGGGCGGTGATTGCGTATGATGTGATGCGTCCAATACCCGGAATCTTAACTCCACATCAAAGATTGCTCGACGCGCTGCCAATTCTTCTGGCCAGCGAACAGAAGAATGTGCCGGTGGTTAATACTCTCGAAGAAAAGCGATTGGTGGGATCCGTGCGCCGCGCGGAAGTTTTGGGACTGTTCTCCGAAGTCATTGCCGCCAGCGCGGCGACAAGCGGGCAGAAGCGTTGAACCGTTGAAGCGTTGAACCGTTGAAGCGTTGAAGCGTTGAAGCGTTGAAGCGTTGAAGCGTTGAACCGTTGAACCGTTGAATCGTTGAACCGCTGAACCGTTGAACCGCTGAACCGTTGAACCGTTGAACCGTTGAACCGCTGAACCGTTGAACCGTTGAACCGCTGAACCGTTGAACCGCTGAACCGTTGAACCGCTGAACCGTTGAACCGCTGAACCGCTGAACCGTTGAACCGCTGAACCGTTGAACCGCTGAACCGTTGAAAATGCTTGATAGGCATCCTCGAATTGCTTTTGGTTGCGGATGTAAAGGTCCAAACTCGCAAATGGCGTGCTATCTTTTACCATCTCTTCCAAATTCCGAAGCTCCTTGAAAGCAAGGGAAGCGTAACAGTTTAGCTTGTTTTTCATTTTTTCTTACTCGCTTTTTTACACTGGTTGGTTGACTAGCAAAAAACGATGTGCTTGCTTGGCGTCTTGCAGGAAAATCGTAACAAATTTATAATAAGCATGTTGGGAATAATAT
>CAIUEN010000338.1 GCA_903898185.1 uncultured Verrucomicrobiales bacterium | reverse complement strand
GCAGGCCAAGGAGAAGCTCGAAGCCGACCTGAGAGCCAAACTGGAAGCCGAGCAAAAGGCAACAGAGGAAGCGAAATATAGGGCAGAGAAGGCGAGGGAGGCTTCCGAATCAAATCAACAAGAGGCGTGGGTGATAATGTTGTTTTTTGTGAGTCTTGCGGTTGTATTACTGTGCTTTTGGTCAGCCTTTTTCCGCTACTAATCCGATTTCAAATCCAAATCCAATGAAAAAAACTCAATTCATCAAAACCGCTTCATTCGCATTCCTATCAAGGGTTATGATTCAATTTGCTACAAGACGAGCCGACAACGTTGTTACCTCGATGGCCTTGTCCGCTTTTCAATGAACTTTTCCAGCGCGGATTCTTTAATCCGCACAGTCTTGTGACCGAGGCGGACAACTTCAAGCTGTCTGGACTTTGCCCAGCCTTTTACGGTATTCGCGTGAACTCCTAATTGTTTTGCTGCTTCTTGGTAGGTTAGCATAATTTTTTCGTTTTTACCCAACCAGTCAGTCCAGTCGAGTTGGTTTATGATCTGATTTCAGCCTAAAATCTATTTACCATTTAGGCCAGTCTGACCAGCAAAAAAGCCCCGCCGGTGAAGGTGGGGCAGTTGCAAGGTTTGTTGAGGTCGTAAGAAGTTATGCGGGTAGCGCGTCGGCGATCATTTCCATCCATTTTCTCACGACGCAATCTTCAATCTCTGCTCCATAGCATGCGTTCATGGGAATTTGCTCCAACTGGTTATACAAACGAATCGATTCCTTAAGTGAAATTTGCCGCTTCGATTGCTCGCGTTCAAAAGGGTCCCATGAGAAGCTGAAAAGTTTGGTGCCGACAAGTCCGATTCCGTCAATTCCTGGCGCAAAGTCGTATTGACGAATCCATCGGACATCATCTAGCTGGTCATCGGCTTCGACCTTGGTGTCGCAATCGGCAATTACGGCGGGTTTGGCTTTGGATTTTGGGGATTTAACTGCGAGGGATTTTGGATTTTTCATTTGAACAGAAAAGCCAGCCTCCAACATGAAGTTAGACTGCGCCCATAGAGGCGCACATCATGCCAAAAGCTGGCAAATTCATTGTTCATGGAACTATGCATTTGTAATGGCCGGTCTAAATCGGCATTCCAACAATCGTTGGAACATTGGAAACTTATCGCATTGCTTGAAGGCGTCAAGTCGATCTTACAAATTTTTTATCGCCGGTCGAAAGCATCATCGGGAAGACAGACGCTTATTTCGAGTTGCCTGCTCGCCGGTCGTTTGATGTGAAGCCGCCATGCTGACACCCTCAGGACATCCATGCGCCAAAGAAAAGCGTTCTCGGTTCGCAGTTGGTCAAGGGTGGCTTGCAAGTCACGGCCCTCACAGTCAATGGTCTCATTTGTTGTGTTAGGAGGCATGATAATTCACTCCCTCAAATTGGGTTATCGTTGAACGGTATCGAAGCGGGACAATTCCACAGGCTCCATTGCGGTGCTTGGCAATAATGAGACTGTAGCCTACGGTTGACTGGTCTTTTTCGTCGGTCTGGCGATGCAATAATCCGATTAAATCGGCGTCTTGCTCAATCTGCTTTGAGTCTCCCAGGTCGCTTGGCCTTGGAAGGCGCGGCTTCTCACCTTTATCGGCATCTCGGTTTAGTTGCGCTGCCCAGACGGCAGGCACGTCAAGCTCCTTGGCCATCTCTTTGCATTCGGTTGACACGGCTCCCAGCTCGTAGGTTCGCTTCTCCATTTTTACAGAAGGGCGGATGTGTTGCAGATAGTCGCCTAATATCAGTTTGATGCCGTGCTCGCGGTGATACCTACGCGCGATGCTGCGAAGCTGCCCCACACTCAAGCCTCAATCGTCGATAATGTGAAGCGGAGCACTGTTAATCTTGGCGGTCTCATTGATAATCCGTTGCAGATCGGAATTACTGGCAGAGCCGTTGCGCAGTGTGGTCATGTCAACCCGAGCCCTTTGACACAGAATCCTTTTGGTAATTTCCTTCGCTGATGATTCCAAACTGAAAAACAAAGTTGGAACTCGTTGATCAACTGCCGCGTGATTCGCGATGCCGCACAAACACGCGGTCTTTCCCTGACTTGGTCTCGCCCCGATAATCGCAAGGTCGCCTCGTTGAAAACCCCATGTGAGATTGTCAAGGTCATGGATACCAGAATCAATTCCAGTGTGCTCGCCTTGGTGCTGGTTAGCGTATTCCCATTCATCGGTGATTGCGTTAAGGGTGCTTTTCATGCTCGCCGTCTCTGTGGCCTTTGTGCCCAGCGCATAGATT
>CAIUEN010000337.1 GCA_903898185.1 uncultured Verrucomicrobiales bacterium | reverse complement strand
CTTTGTGTCTTCGTGTGAGCCTTCCCCTTACTGTAAACGGGTAAGATCGTTCTTTCTTCTCGGTGCAAGAAGTAACATTCTTACCCACCCAAAGTATAAATGCCTTCTCTCTTTCTGGCATTGACCTGGTTCCGTGCCTCGCCTTCACTAGTGGGGATTATGACTGAACAGCTCATGGCGAATTCGTTGGACAAATCACCCCCAACTTCGAAAGGCTCCACTCCTTTGTCCAATGGGGATGTGGCTGCAATCAACGATTTGCGGGCGGCTTATCAGAAAATGCGGCAGGAACTGGCGCGGACGATCATCGGCCAGAACGAGGTGATCGAGCAGTTGCTGATCTGCGTGCTGGCTCGTGGGCACGGGCTGCTGATGGGCGTCCCGGGCCTGGCCAAAACCACCATCGTCAATTGCATCGCCCAGGTGATGTCTCTGGAATTCAACCGCATTCAGTTCACACCAGACCTGATGCCCTCGGACATTACGGGCACCGATATTCTTCAGGAGACCGATCAACCGGGACGCCGCGCGTTCGTGTTTGTCAAGGGGCCGGTTTTTGCCAATATCGTTTTGGCGGACGAAATCAACCGCACGCCCCCAAAGACACAGTCAGCGCTACTCGAAGCGATGCAGGAACACCGGGTCACGGTCGCGGGCCGGATGTTCCCTCTGCCATCGCCATTCTTCGTTTTGGCGACCCAAAACCCCATTGAACAGGAGGGCACCTATCCTTTGCCCGAGGCGCAGTTGGATCGGTTCATGTTCTTCATTCATGTCGATTACCCGAGCCAGGAGGAAGAGGGCAGGATTGCCCGCGAGACCACCGGCGTCGCTCCGCGCCCGTTATCCAAACTTATCCATGCGGAGGAAATTCTGACCTTCCAAGAGGTTGTTCAGCGGGTGCCGGTGCCGGATCATATTTACAACACGGCTGTGGAATTGGTGCGCCGCACGCGTCCCCGTTCCGAGCAAGCGCCGGATTTCATCAAGCGCTGGGTGACCTGGGGCGCAGGCCCGAGGGCGGTGCAATACTTGATTCGCGGAGCCAAAGCCCGCGCGGTATTGCATGGCAGTTATCTTGCGCGCATGGAGGATCTCGAGGCTGTGGCGCATCCGGTATTGAGGCATCGGATTCTCACAAATTTTCAAGCTCAATCAGAGGGGATTGCCAGCTCCGAGATCATCAACCGTCTGCTGGAAACGCTGCGCATAGAGAAACGTTGAGGAAGGAGGAATGGTCAAGAAAATGCGCAAGAAACTCAAAATGGGAGTTAATTATAGCGTGGATGACAGTGGCAAGGTCCTCGTTGCGCATTACACGCAGATGGCTGTAGCGCAGACATTCTTGTCTGCCGTTTCGCAGGTTTTCCAACCTGCCAGGCGCGGGGATAATTCCAGCGTCCGTTTCGGTAACAAGACCCTGCCGACAAGAATGTCGGCGATACGGCAGACAGGAATGTCTGCGCCACATTCGCAGGTTTTCCAACCTGCCAGGCGCGGGGACAATTCCATCGTCCGTTTCGGTAACAAGACCCTGCCGACAAGAATGTCGGCGAAACGGCAGACAGGATTGTCTGCGCTACATTCGCAGGTTTTCCAACCTGCCAGGCGCGGGGATAATTCCAGCGTCCGTTTCGATACCAAGACCTTGCCGACAAGAATGTCGGCGAAACGGCAGACAGGAATGTCTGCGCCACATTTCCGCCCATTCTCAACCAGGATAAACCGTGGCTGACGAAAATAATCTTCTCGATCCCAGTGTCTTGTCGCGACTGATGCACCTGCCGCTCTCGGCGCGGTTTCCGATGGAGGGGACTGTCTCGGGTCACCACAAGAGCCCGCACCGGGGATCAAGCGTCGAGTTCGCCGAGTATCGCAATTACGTTCCGGGCGATGATATTCGTCGGCTTGACTGGCGCGTATTCGGACGGACAGACCGTTTCTATCTCAAAGAATTCGAAGCGGAAACCAATCTGCGCTGCTACTTTGTTCTCGATTGCAGCGGTTCAATGGGGTTTTCCAAAGCGGGTCAAAGCAAGCTTGAATACGCAAAAAAGATCATCGCCACGCTCGCTTACCTGACCATCCACGAAGGCGATGCCATTGGTCTGATCTGCGTGGGGGAAAAGGCTCTCATCGAAATCCCGCCCCGGCGCAATCCGGCGCATCTCAAGCTTATCCTCGACACCCTCCTGAACGCCAAACCGCACGGAGAGACGGGGCTGGTACCGGTAATGCACGACTTGGCCGAGAAAATCCGGCGACGCGCAGTCGTGATTGTCTTATCCGATTTCTTCTGCGAACCAGCGCCGCTGATGAGCTGTTTCCAGCATTTGCGTTTCCAGAAGCACGATCTCGCCTTATTTCACCTGCTGGATCGCGCCGAGGTGATGTTCCAGTTCGACCGTCCGATGCGGTTTGTCGATATGGAAAACAACTTCAGCCTCGTGACCGAGCCGGCGGGCATCCGCGATGAATACTTGCGTCAACTGAATCTTTTCCTGGAACAAATGCGCGCCGGGGCGCATGAGTTTGGGGTGGAATACCGCCGGGTTATCACCGACGAGAACTACGAGAAGGCGCTGGGCAGCTTCTTGGTGGAGAGGGCGCAGGCGTGACGTTCTTGCACCCCATTTTATTCTGGGCGCTGCCGCTGATATTTCTGCCGATTATCATCCATTTTCTCAACCGCCTGCGGCATCGACCGCAGCCGTGGGCGGCCATGCGATTCCTGATTTCTGCGACACGCAACTCCGCCAGTCATACCCGTCTGCGTCAGTTCCTGATCCTGTTTTTTCGAGTAATTTGCGTATTGATGCTGATTGCGTTCATGGCGCGACCGCTGGCTGGCGGCTGGCTTGGATGGGCGCTCTCGCCCGCCCCGGACGCCATCCTGATTCTCTTGGATCGTTCGGCCAGCATGGAGATGCAAAGCGGCGGCATTACGCGCCGCGAGCAAGCCATCAAACTGCTGACGGAAGCCGCGAGCCAATTCGAGCAATCGAGCCACTTGGTGCTGATTGATAGCGCCACTCGACAGCCCCAAGACCTGGCGCATTCGGCTGACCTTGCTCGATTGTCGGTCACGCAACCCACCGATACCACCGCCGATATTCCGGCGATGCTCCACACAGCGTTCAACTGGCTGATCGAGAATCGCGCTGGCGCGGCCGAGATTTGGATTGCATCCGACTCGCAGCGCAGCAACTGGCTTCCTGAAGATCCGCGCTGGAAAAACCTGGTCGCTCAACTGACCTCTCTGACACAAAGAGTCAGAGTCCGATACCTGGCGCTCAGCCTGGAGCCTGAAGCCAATGGTTCGGTCGCGCTCAAAGAGTTGATACGACGTCAAGGGGCTGGGAAATCCGAGCTGCAATTCCTTTTGGACATCCAGCGCAACCGTAATTCTGCCGCGCCGATTCCCATTGCCATGAACCTGGACGGAACCAAATCGCAAATGGAGGCTGCCACGGAAGGCCAATCCTTGCGCTGGCGGCAACGAGCCGATCTAGGCACGCATCCCGCCGGTGGCTGGGGCGCGTTTCAATTGCCCGCTGATTCCAACCTGCGCGACAATACCGCTTATTTCGTATATGGCCCGGATATTCCAATGCGGGCGGCAAGCGTTTGTGCCGATCCCGAATCCGCGCGTTGCCTGCAATTTGCCTGCTCCGACCGCTCCGCGCATCCCGCTGAAGCCGTCCCGGCTGCGGAATTTGCCAGCGCAAAACTGGACGATCTCTCGCTGATTGTCTGGCAGGAAGCGCTGCCGACCGGCCCGGGTGCCGAGCGACTGCGCACGTTTGCTGAGGAAGGTGGTGTGATTGTCTTTTTTCCGCCAGCCCATCTGGATGCGCAACGGTTCAATGCCGTAAGCTGGGGAGAACTCCAAGACGCCGAAGCTGACAAGGCGTTTCGAATTCTACGCTGGGACGAAGATCAAGGTCCTTTGGCGCGTAGCGACGAACGATTCAGCCTGCCGCTGTCCCAGGTAACCTTTGTACGCCGACAGCAGATCACCGGGCCGAAGACCGTGCTTGCCGCATTTGAGGACGGTTCAGCCTTTCTTGCGCGTCAGATTGTCGGTCGCGGCGAAATCTATTTCTGCGCCTCCTTGCCGAACGGCGACTGGTCCACTCTGAGCGACGGTACAGTTCTGGTGCCGATGATGCAGCGGTCGCTCCAAACCGGCGCCCGGCGGTTGCAGCAGGTCACGATTGCCGATTGCGGTGAACTCAGCGCCGCAGATCGAACGCGTCAGTGGGAATCTGTGGATGCTCCAGGCAAGGATATTCGCTTTCAGGCGGGTGTTTATCGTTCTGGCGAACGGTTCATGGCTGTCAATCGGCCCGCAGCCGAGGATGAGCCTGAGACCCTTGAGATGAGCGATACGCAAAAACTTTTTGGCAGCTTGCCATTTCAACCGTTCCAAGAGCGCGCGGCGGCCGGACCGCTCCAAGGCGAAGTGTGGCGCATGTTTCTCTTCGCGATGCTGCTGTTCTTGATTGGCGAAGGCATATTGATTTTGCCCTCTCGCAAACCGCCAACTCCAATCGGAGGAAGAACCGCATCATGAACATCTCGCTGGCGGCACCCATTCCGGTGATCATTTGCGGCCTGTTGATCTGGCTCGGTTCGGGCTGGCTCTGCTGGACGAATTGGCAGCGCAGCGGACGACGCAAGGCAAACGGACGGCTCGAATTGCTGAGATTTCTGATTATTACGCTGCTGGAGTTCACGCTCTTGCGCCCCGAACATGTCCGGCACATCAATCGCACGGCGGACCCGGAAATCGTGGTGATGGCCGATGCCTCCGCAAGCATGGGGACACGCGATTTGATTATCTCCAATGCCGTTGTCAGCCGCGCCGATTGGCTGCGACGTCAACTTGACCGGCAATTCTGGAAACCGCTCGAAAAACGGGCCAAGGTTTCCGTCGAGCTGTTTGCCAATCCTTCGACCCATGATGCTGTTTCCGGCACAGATCTAAGCATGGCGCTGGAAACCGCGCTGACCCGGCACAAGAACCTCAAGGCTGCGATCCTTATGACAGACGGCGATTGGAATATGGGCAAATCGCCACTCGGCGCAGCCACGCGCTATCGCGAGCAGAATGTTCCGGTGTTCGCGTTTGGGGTGGGACGCGACTCGCCGCTGCCCGATCTATATCTGGACCGTATCTCGGCGCCTGCTTACGGGCTCCTTGGCGAACAGATTGCGATCCCGTTCAAGGTTGGCAGCCACTTGCCGCGCGAAGTCCGGACGACGATCACCATGATCGATCAATTCGGCGAGGCGGGCAAAAAGGAAATCACGATTCCTTCCAACGGCGAAGTCCAAGACGCGATTCTATGGTCCCCACGTTCGGTTGGGGAAATCACCGCCACGCTGAAGCTGCCGGTCGAATCCGACGAAGCGCTGGCGGACAACAACGAACAGACGTTTCATATCGCCGTTCGCGTCGAGAAACTCAAAGTGCTGGTGGTCGATTCGCTGCCACGCTGGGAATATCGCTACCTGCGCAACGCGCTGGCCCGTGATCCCGGCGTTGAAATGCATTCGCTCTTGTTCCATCCCGATTTGGGCCCCGGCGGCGGCAACAATTACCTCTCATCCTTTCCAAGAACCAAGGAAGCCTTGTCGGCCTATGACGTTGTCTTTCTGGGTGACGTGGGCATCGGCCAGAACGAGCTGACCGCGCAAGATGCGGAGATGCTGCGCGGACTGGTCGAGCAGCAAGCCAGCGGGTTGGTGTTTGTGCCCGGACGGCGCGGACGCGAAGCTACATTGTTTGACAGCGCTCTCAAAGACCTTTACCCGGTGGCGCTGGAGAGGGGGCGTCCTGAAGGAATCATGCTCCAAAACGAATCTTCGCTCATGCTCACTCCCGGCGGCAGACGGCATCTTCTGACACGATTTGACTCGGATGAAAATCGAAACGATGAGCTCTGGAAACAACTGCCCGGCTTTTTCTGGTCTGCGGCGGTGGAGAAAGCCCGGCCCGGATCAGAAGTGCTTGCAGTGCATTCAGCAATGCGCAACACCTCAGGCCGCATCCCGCTGCTGGTCACCCGTCCGGCAGGAAGCGGCAAGGTTCTTTTTCTGGGAACCGACAGCGCCTGGCGCTGGCGACGTGGGGTCGAGGACAAGTTTCACTATCGTTTCTGGGGACAAGTGGTTCGCTGGATGGCCCATCAGCGGCATCTTTCCGAAAAGGAAGGCATCCGGCTGAGCTACAGCCCCGAAACTCCAATCACCGGCGATACTGTTCTTCTGCAATCGACCGTGCTTGATCCGGCTGGTTTTCCCGTCGAACAAGGCCCGGTTGTCGGCAAGGTGACTTCGCCGAACGGACACATCGAGCGCCTTGAGTTCGTCCAAGTCAACGGCGGCTGGGGCGTGTTCAAATCTGCTTTTACACCGGGCGAAAACGGAAAATACAAGGTGGAAGTTTCCGCCGAGCAACAGGGTCGCCATCTGGAAACCGAGCTGCAGGTCAGCCGTCCCCAGATCGAGCGCCTTGGCCAACCTGTCAACGCAGCCATCCTGCGCGAGATCGGCGAGATCAGCCGCGGCGCGAGTTTTTCGATTGATAATATGGATAAGAGCATCGAGCAGATTTCATTGATGCCGGAACCGTCCGCCATTGAACAGCGCGTCCGCCTCTGGGCCGAGCCATTCTGGGGCGGCGTGATTCTGTTACTGCTGACGCTTTATTGGGTGGGACGCAAGCTGGCGGGAATGATCTGAACAAAGGCATCCGATGATTGAGGCATTGATTTCAAATTTCGAAATTTTGAACCTCTTCCTCATGAACAGTTACGTTTTATTTCGGAATTGAAAACATCCACCGCAAAAGGATTATCCGCGCGGATTAGTTCGACATTCACCCCATAGGCATCGCAGAACGCCCGGCCCGAGACTCGGCGAACAGACCATTTGATCTCAAAGGCCCGAAGGCCGCTGGCCTGTTTCACCACCAGATCCACCTCCGACTGCGCGCGTGTGCGCCAGAAGAAAAGCTCCGCTGGCGCTCCAAGCAGGGCGTTGCGCTTGGCAACCTCGGCAATAACCCAGTTCTCCCACAATGCGCCGATGTCAGGTCGGAATTCGTCGGTGGAGAAAGCATTGAGTAATGCGTTGCGAATGCCCGTATCCCAGAAAAACACCTTGTGACTCTTGACAATTTCCTTGCGTGGGTTGGTGCTGAATGAAGGCAGCCGGAAAATGACGAACGTCTCTTCCAGCAAGTCCAGATAGCGGTCCACAGTGGGACGCGCCATTTGAAGTTGGGTGGCCAGTTCGTTGACCGACACCTCCGAACCGGCCTGATGGGCCAGCAACAACAGCAGTCGTTTAATAAGGTCTGGGGTCTTGACCAAGCCGGCTTGGAGCACGTCTTTCCAGAGATAGTCGGAGCTCAGCTCGCGCAACAGTCGCTCTGGACGGTCGCTCGTCACCACTTCGGGGTAGCTGCCGAAACTCAGCCGCTGCATCAGGCAGGTCCGCAATTGCGGCGCGAAGTGCTCACGCAGATGTTTGGAGGTGGCAGCCGCGCTGGCCCACCCTTGAGCCTCCAACGTCTCGGGGAACAAGAGCGGTGGCAACACAAGCTTCCGGTTGCGCCCAGTCAAACTCTCCGCCGCTTGATCCAGCAAATCCAGCGATGATGAGCCAAGCAGCAAGAACTTCGAGGGCAAATGCGCATCATGCCACCCCTTGATGATCCGGGACGACTCAGGCAGACGTTGTGCCTCATCAATCACCAGCACCGGCGGATTGCCAAGCGCGCGCAGAGAATCGACGGGTGCCAGCGCCGCAGCGGCCAGGAATCGCGCCTTGTCAACCTCGATATCAAAATTCAGAAAAGCCGCCGACTGCCCCTCCAAAACGTGTTCAACCAAGGTCGTCTTGCCGACCTGACGGGCTCCCAGGATGATGCCGACCTTGTCGTCTGCAAGAATTTCTTTCAACTGCTGCTCTGCTACTCTTCTGAGATACATACAATTCAAAATATGCTATTATTTTGCATACTTCAATAGTCACTTGAAACGCCTGTAATTCTCATTATGGCCTGGCCGCTTCCTGCTTCATTATTGGAAATTCCTTGTTCGATATTGGATATTCAGAGCACTCACGCGGAGGCG
>CAIUEN010000336.1 GCA_903898185.1 uncultured Verrucomicrobiales bacterium | reverse complement strand
GGGGCAGGTCTCTGACCTGCCAGTTGACGGAGTCTCTGACTCCGTGGATTGGCTCTGGGGAGATGCGGATTCGATGGGTCAGAGACCCATTCAACCGGCAGACCAGAGGTCTGCCCCACAAGGTTACTTTCCGGTCACACCCCCCTGACCTCAGGTCGTGCAAGCGTTCTCACTATTGATTAAGGTGTTGCAATGGCGTTGGTGCGCATATTGGTGGATGGCTACAGCTTGCTGCATAACTGGCTGGAGTTGGCAGCGGGCAAACCTCGCCATTCAGCGGCGGCCCGCGATGAGTTGATTCATCGGCTGACTCTCTATCGCGATGCCATTGGCACACCGATCACAATTGTCTTTGACGGAACTCGAGCTCCACCGGGAACGCCCCGTCCGATCTCCAGCCCAGAGATGGAGATCCTGTATTCACCGGCAGGCCAGACCGCTGATGATGTCATTGAGCGCGTCACCGGTCTGCTTGCGGACTATGGAGACGTGCTGGCAGTGACTGATGACAACGCTGAGCGGGAAACTGTCATGTCGATGGGGGGAATGACGTCGAGCTGTTTTAATTTCATCCAGACCGTCAAAGATACATTGCATGAGATGGATCGTGATATCGCCCGGCATAACCGGATGGAGAGGCAACGCTTCAAAAAAAGCGGTTGATCGAGTCGCGCGTTGAATGGCAAACTTTCGTGACTGTTCAGAAAGAGAAATTAGCGTCTCGCTGACGCTCGCCGGAAAGAGGGGCACAGGCAAGGATGCCTATGCTACGTGAATAGTCACCAAACTTTTTAGATAAATGCACACGGATCCAATAAAAACAATCAGGTTGAGCGCGTGGCTGGCGTGGCTCTTTTGCGTCTGGCTGCTGCCGTGCCGCGCGGAGCCCCCTGCCGAGCCGATTGAAAACCGGTTTCTTTTTCTCGTCGATATTTCGTCCGCCATGAGCAAGTCGGCGCCACAGGGATTGCGATCTGCGCTCGAACTGCTTGGCTCGAATATGCAGGGGCAGCTTCTTCCCGGGGATACCATCGGGCTTTGGACTTATAACAACAAGCTGCATACGGACATGCCGATGCTCGTTTGGTCGGATGCAAGTAAACCGCGAATCATGGAGAACATCGCCACGCATTGGCGCGCTCAGTCGTACGGAAAGAAGTCGCGCCTCGACATTGTTCTGCCATTCCTGCTTCCGGTCATCCAAAACTCGCGCGCCCTGACCATTGTATGGATCACCGATGGCAAAGGCGCTCTTCACGGGACGCCTTTTGATTCACAAATCAACCAGTTGCATGCGGAATACGCCCAGGAACTGCGCCAGGCTGGGCAATGTTTCGTGACAATTCTTCTGTGTCGTGAAAACAAGTTGATTAATTTTGCTGTCAATTCATCGGTTGGGCCGTTTTGTGTCCCTCAAGCGATGCCGACGCTTCTGAAACCTTCACCCGTTGTCGCAACAACGCCAGCCAATCCGCCGGTCGAGCAGAAGCCGAAGGAAATGAAGCAGTTTGTCATCGGTCCACCGACCAAAACGAACGCTGAGGCCAAGGCAACCTCGCCAATAAACCCGCCGGTTGCCATTGCAACAACCAATTCTGTTATTGAAACCAATTTCCTGCCAACCGCAGCCACTGGATTGAAGCCGCCCCCCGCTCCATCCGCCGCAGTTTCGCTCGCGCCGCCGCCCGCCACGGTTAAGACAGTTGCAGTTCCAATCTTGACTTCTGCGTCGCCATCCCAAGCCGCAACCGTCCAACAGCACACCGCGTCGCCGCCCACAAACACAGTCACATCCGCAGAATCACCGACGCTCATTTCCATTCCAGCAGGCAATTCACCAGCAACCCAGGAAATCGCCATATCAACACCAACCACTCCAACTGTCGAAGTATCAAACGACATTGCGGCAAACGATGCCTTTCGTACGACCAACGGCGCGTCGGCGGACGTCGAATCCAAAGCGCCCGCGCCGTGGCGTCTGCTGGCGGCCTGCGTGCTGCTGGCGCTGGCGCTTATCATTGGTTTTACCCTCCTCCATTTCCTGCGTAAGGATCGGGTTCATTCGAGCCTCATTTCAGAGTCGATACAAAGGACAGAAAAAGGGGGGCGTTCGTAGAAATGACCAGATTCGACCAAGAATTGTCCCAACGGTTGGAAAGTCTGCGCGAACAGGGGCTTTATCGCGAACTGCGCAGGGTTGATTCCCCACAAACAACCCGCATTGAGATCAGCGGCAAGACCTACCTGAATTTTTCGTCCAACGATTACCTCGGCTTGGCATTCGAGCCTGAGGTCCGCGCTGCCGCGTCTGAAGCGGCTGCAAACTATGGGGCTGGTTCGGGGGCTTCGCGACTGATTTGCGGGTCGCTCAAGCCCCACCATGAATTGGAGGAGACGCTGGCCGATTTCAAAGGAACCGAAGCCGCTCTGGCATTTTCTTCGGGTTATGCCACAGCGGTCGGGACTATTGGCGCGTTGGTTGGCAAGGATGACGTCATTGTTGTGGACAAGCTGGTTCATGCCTGCGTGGTCGATGCCGCCCGGCTCTGCGGCGCTGCGTTGCGCGTTTTCGCTCATAATGACATGAACGACTTGGACGCTGTTTTACGCTGGGCATCCGAGCGCACCGCTAAACAAACAGGCACGCATTGCGGTCGAACGCTGGTCGTTACTGAAAGCGTTTTTTCCATGGACGGCGATCACGCTCCGTTGCGCGAGATGGTTGAACTCAAGGAGAGGCACGGCGCCTGGCTGATGGTGGACGAGGCGCACGGGGTTGGGCTTTACGGAACAAACGGTCGAGGACTGGCCGACGAGCTCGGCGTGGCGCAGCGGATTGAAGTGCAGATGGGAACACTGGGAAAAGCGCTGGGCGCGTCAGGGGGGTATATCTGCGGCTCGCGCGTTTTGATTGACTATCTTGTCAATCGCGCCCGGAGCTTTATTTTTTCAACCGCGCCGGTCCCTGCCGCCGCCGCCGCCGCCCGAACCGCCATCACTCTGGCCCGCGGACCATTGGGCGACCAACGCCGGACGCGTCTCTGGTCGCTCTGCGCCTCGCTGACAGGATTAAAGAACAAAAATGGGGACGGGACAGGATTTACAGGATTAACAGGATTTGAAGAATCAGATTCCGAATTCTCAGTTCTTAATCCTGTAAATCCTGTAAATCCTGTCTATTCTCAAAACCGTAGTGTAATCATCCCAATCCATATTGGAGACGAAGTCGAGGCGTTGCGGGTTGCGGCGGCGCTGCGCGAAGAAGGCATATTCATTCCGGCGGTTCGCTTCCCAACGGTGGCTCGGGGAACCGCGCGACTCCGCTTGACTGTCAGCGCGGCGCACCAACCGGAAGATGTTCACCGGCTGATTGAAGCGCTGACGCGTCTGAATGTCCGACTCTGATTTCATGCATCCAATTGCCAAACTCGATCACGCCCATGTGTGGCACCCGTTCACTCAGATGCGCGACTGGCTGGCGCGAGAACCGATCGTCATCACCGAAGGCAAGGGCGCGGTGTTGCGCGACCTGCGCGGACGCGAATACATCGACGCTAATGCATCGATCTGGACCAACCTTCACGGCCATTGTCACCCAAAGATCAACGCCGCGATCCGTCGGCAGTTGACACGCATTTCGCATTCGTCCGCGCTCGGTTTTGCCAATCAACCGGCATCCCTGCTGGCTCGTGATCTGGTCGAATCGGCTAACAAACCATTTGTCGGCGCGAGCAACGCCACGCGACTTGATCGCGTGTTTTTTTCCGATGACGGTTCGACGTCCATGGAAGTCGCGCTCAAGCTGGCTTACCAATTCTCGAAGCGAACCGGGCACCCCAACCCAAAATTCCTAAGTCTGGATTCAGCCTATCACGGCGACACCATTGGAGCAGTAAGCTTGGGGCATATCGATCTCTTCCATAAGGCGTACTCGGGCCTTCTCTTCAAGTCCGATAAAGCGCTCTCGCCTTACTGTTACCGTTGTCCATTCAATCGCGCCAAACCGGAGCGCGCTGACGCCCGCCAGTGGCGTCGGTGCAAGTGGGAGTGCGTCAGTCGGGTGGAATCCGCATTCGCACGGCAAAAGAAACGTGGCAATCCTTATGCCGCGTTTATATTTGAGCCACTCATGCAAGGCGCGGCCGGAATGATTCCCCAACCTGCCGGATGGCTGGCTAAAGTGGCTGCGATTGCCCGTGAGCACGGCACTCGCCTCATTGCCGATGAAGTCATGACCGGATTCGGACGAACCGGATGCATTCCCTCGCCCGAAAACCCACTGCATTCCATTTCGCATTTTGCATCGCATAAGGAAGGGGTGCAACCGGATTTTCTGTGCGTTGCCAAAGGGTTGACGGGCGGTTACCTGCCAATGGCGGCGACGCTGACGACGGGAGAAGTGTTTGACGCGTTTTTGGGCGAGTATGAGGAGTTCAAGACATTCTTCCACGGCCATAGCTTTACCGGCAACCAACTCGGCTCCGCCGCATCGCTGGCCAGCCTTGAAATCCTCAACTCGAACGCTTCGATGCAGTCAAGACAGCGTCTCGAACGCGCTCTGAGCAGCGAGCTCAATTCCCTATGGAACCTGCCCAATGTGGGCGATATCCGGCAGGTTGGTTTGGTGGCCGGAATCGAGTTGGTGCGCGATTGGCGAACACGCGAGCCGTTTCTTGTGAACGAACGTGCCGGAATCCGAGTTTGCGAGGCCATGTCCAAACGTGGGGTGCTGACACGCCCGGTCGGGAATGTCATTGTCATCCTCCCGCCCTATTGCGTGACGGACAAGCAAGCGCGCCACATTGTGGCTGCGTTGCGCGATGCCATCGATGAACAACTCGGCGAATGACACCCAAAAAAATCAGCGGTTCAAAAGTAGGGGGTGCGTGACCAAAAAGTAACCTTGTGGGGCAGGTCTCTGACCTGCCAGTTGACGGAGTCTCTGACTCGAATGGCGCTTAAGTTAGTCCTAAGACTTTCTTTGTCAGTCGTTTACGG
>CAIUEN010000335.1 GCA_903898185.1 uncultured Verrucomicrobiales bacterium | reverse complement strand
TACGCCAAAGGCGTGCGCTTGTGCAAAGCGGCCAAGGCGAAATTAGAAGAGCGATTGCAGCGATCTGTCACTTTGCCTAAATGGGATGTTCTAATTGAACCGCGCCCTCTGGTATGATTATTTCTTCCAACTCCCTTACTTTCCGGTCACACCCCCTCCCCAATCGCAAATTACTTTGCGACGCGCCCCAGCGCCTCCTGCATGATTGCGGGGGTCAGGACTGTGGGCAGGACGATCGGGGCGCTATCGGGATTGCCGGGATAGACAAGCACCATCGGTACGCCGGAACGCTGAAATTTTGCCAGTTCTCTTGCTATCAGAGGGTTTTCGTCGGTGTAATCGGCGATGAATGCGACGGCGTTGATCTCTTTGAGCTTCGAGCGCGTGGCGGCTGTTTCGATGCTTGTGATTTTGTTGACCTGGCAGTTGAGGCAACTATCGGCGGTGAAATCGACCACGACGGGATGCCCTTCGCTTCGCGCCTTGGCGACCGCTTCTGCGCTCCAGGTCTTCCACTCGATGCCATCCTTGGCCAAAACCGAATAGTTCCGCCAATGGAGTTTGCCCTCGAGAATGTATGCATAGCCAAAGACGAGCACCGCCAACGCCACGATCATTCCGGATGCTTTCCCGAGCCGCTGGACAAATTGTCCCCACAACCACGCGGCAAAACTCATCAGAACCAGGAACAGCCCCAGCCACAACACGCCGTCTTTGCCAATACGCGTCGCAGTCAGCCAAAACAGCCAGACTGCGGTTGCCAGCACGGCAAAACCGATGCCAACCTTGAATCGCTCCATCCACATTCCTGGTCGCGGCAAGAACTTCAGCAGCGACGGTCTGATGCAGATCATGACAAACGGCAGCGCAAGCCCGAGTCCGGCTGTCAGGAAAACCGCCAGATTGATGATGGGCGGCTGGGTGAATGCAAATGCAAGCGCGCCGCCCAGAAACGGCGCTGTGCATGGAGTCGCCAGGACAGTGGCGAGGACGCCATTGAAGAACGCGCCCGGATATCCGTGACGCGAGGCCAGTTGATCGGCCGCGCCCATCGTTTTGCCGCTGAGCGTGATTTCAAATACCCCGAAAAGATTGAGCGCCACCAGCGTGATCACCACAGTGATGATCAAACGGAACTGTGGATTGCGAAACGCCGCCCCCCAGTCGGCCACGCCACCGGCTCGTTGGACTGCAATCGACAACACAGCTAGAATTGCGAACGACACAAGAACGCCCAGTCCATAGACCAAACCCAGCGCGCGCAGCCGTCCTGGCGCTTCCTTCGATTGACTCACAAAGGCCAGGACTTTCAGCGAGATTACCGGCAACACGCATGGCATCACATTCAAGATCAGTCCGCCCAGTAACGCCAGGAAGAGCATCTTGGGGAGCAAAGCCCAGTTCCCGGCTTGAGTTGTGGAAACTCCTGGAGCAGCGCCGACAGCATCGCCCCCCCAGATCGGCAGTTCCACCTCAATGGGTTCGCCCGATTTTGGAACCAGCAATCCTTGAATCGCCATCGGCCAGTTTCCTTCGGTCTTTGTCACGGTTTTGCGAATTACGATTTTGCCTGGAGCGGCGTTTGACACCGACGATGCCGGAGAAATATCGAATCCCTTGTTGGCGAACGGATAAAAGTCGGCCGATAAAGCCGTTGATTCCCACTCGATGAGCAAAGGACGCGTATCATCGGTTCCATGAAGCCCTCCCCAAGTTGCGGTGGCTTTGGGATTGGACTCGAAAGGCGGAACTTTCTTTCCCCATTGATCGAGGATGAGCGCATCGGCGGATGCAACCGGTGTTTCGCCGACATTAAGGGTTCCTTGTAATTCAGCGTGACCACTCACGCAGAGATCTTGACATTCCTGCCATGAGACCTTTGCTTTGATGACAAGTGGACCGGATGCCACATTCGTGTCCAATTGAAGCGGAGCAATCAGCACGACCGTGTTCTCATAGACGTAGGTAATAAGGCTCATATCACCGGCTTTGGTGTCGAGTCGTTCGGGAGCGGGCCAGAGGAGCGCGCCGTTGGTGACGCCCTTCGGCAATGTCCAATCCACCTTGGTTGACAGCCCGGCATCGCCACCATTGCGCCAATACGAATGCCAGCCGGGCGGCATCTTGAGTTCAATGCCCGCCCACACCACATCGCCAAGTCGAGCGGTTTCAGCCGAAAACAACAAACGCGTCTGGGTCTTGGCAGCTCCAAACGCAGGTAACGTCAAAATGCAAAGCAAAACCGTCTGTAATACGCGATTCATGCAGCCAACGTAGGCAGTTTTTTGGCGAACCGCAACGACAATTCCGGAGTGCCCAGCAATTCTCATTATGGCAGGTAAACAAGAATATCCAATCAATGGAAGATTCCCACCTTCCGGGCCTGCGCACGACTGGGGTTGAATATCCAATATCGAACAAGGAATGTTCAATAATGAAGTGAAAACACAGCAGCTCTCAATTAGCGGCTCGCTGACGCTCGCCGGAGGGTGGGGCACAGGCAAGGATGCCTATGCTACATCAACTCATCACCGCCACATACGCCCCATCCACCCCATCCTCGAATGGCAGCAACTGGCGCTCACGTTTTAGGTGGAACTTCGGATTTTGCTCAAGAAATTTGCGGGTTACTTCGATGTTTTCCTCGGGTTCAAGGCTGCATGTGCTATAGACCAAGCATCCGCCCGGTTTAAGCCGCGCCGCAGCTTGCGTGAGCAGTTCGAGTTGCGCGGCGCGAAGCCGCTCGATTTCCTCGATGCGAATTCTCCAGCGAAGATCCACTCGCCGCCGCATGACCCCCGCATTGGAACATGGAGCATCGACCAGTACACGGTCGAACAGACAGGGGTGTTCTAAAGTCGCATCATTGTGGGGCAGACCTCTGGTCTGCCGGTTTCCGGAGCCTCTGGCTCCGTGGACGCTAACCGACTCTTGAGCACCCTTGTCGAACAAAGCTCCAGAAACGGTCTTACCGGATGGATCGCTCAAAGCGGCAGTGACACAGGTAACTCCAAGCCTCTGGCAGTTTTCCTGGATCAATGCCAGGCGGTCGTCCGCAGTATCCTGGGCCACGACACGGCCACGATTACGCATAAGCTGGGCGATATAGGTTGTCTTGCCACCTGGTGCGGCACAGAGATCCAGAATCGTCTCGCCCGGCTGCGGATCCAATTGCCGCACGGCCAGTAGTGTGCTCGGGTCTTGGATGTAGAAAAACCCTTCTTGGAATGAGCGAAGCTGCCCCAGCGGCTTGTGGGCATCCAGCTCGAAAACCAATCCTTCTCCTGTCCAATCCCATTCACGGGGGGTGAATACCACGCCTTCTTGCTCCCAACTGCGAGCCAGCGTGGCCGCGTCGGTTTTCAGTGAATTCAACCGCGCGAAGGTGGGCGGAGGACGGTTATTCCAATCGAGCAAGGTCGATGTTTTTCCAGGGCCATAGCGGTTGAGCCAGCGTTGAACCAGCCAATCGGGATGCGAATAACCCAAAGCGGGTTCGCTCTGCTTGAGCCGTTGGAGCAACGAAACGGTGGCATCGCGTTCTCGAATGTAACCGCGAAGAACCGCGTTCACGAAACCGGCTTGCGCTCCAAAACCAAGCATTTTGGCCAGCTCAACTGTTTCGTGGACGGCGGCATGGTTTGGGATCCGCTCCAGCCAGAACACTTGATAAAGCCCCAACTGCAACAGAAGTTGAAGCGTGAGATTTTGGGTTCGTCCTTGAGTTTTTTGGGCGATCAGCCAGTCCAAAGGCCTTTGCCAGCGCACAATGCCATAGATCAGCTCCTGGCAAAGCGCGCGATCTTGCGGCGAAAGCTGGCTGCGCGACATTTCTTGTTCGAGCAGTTTTTCGACGTAATCGTGTCCGCTTCGACGCTGCCTTAATACGCGCACGGCAATTTCTCTTGGTTTTTGATCACTCACGATCTAATAATGGTCGAACTTGCATGGGATGCGAGAATATATCAATGAAAGAAGAATTTGAGAAATGGGTCGCTACGGGAAAAATAAATCGTCAACATGTTGACGCACTTAACCAACTGACTGAAAGCGGATACTGTTTTCATCGAAGCTGGGGCTTCGGAAAAATCACCAACGTCGATACGGTCTTTGGACGCTTCTCGATCGATTTCCAAACCAAGGCAGGCCACACAATGGACATGGTGTTTGCCGCAGAATCTCTCAAGCCCATATCGGCTGACCACATTTATGCGCGGAAATTATCTGACATCAAAGGCTTGCGTCAGATGGCCGCCCTCAACCACCTCGATTTGATCAAGCTGGTGCTTCAGAGCTTCGGTGATCAGGCCACAGTGGATCAGATTCAGCAAGCATTGGTGCCTGAAGTTATTCAGGACGACTGGAAAAAGTGGTGGGAAGCTGCCAAACGGGAGCTTAAGAAAAATGGCCATTTCCAAGTTCCCCTCAAGAAATCAGAGCCCGTGATTTACCAAGTCAAGGAAGTTTCCCTTCAGGAACGTCTTTTGGAAGAATTGCGAACAGTCAAGGGACTGAAGGCCCGCCATACGGTCGCCACTGAGATTTTTAAGAACCTTACCGATCTGTCGGACAAGAATGTCGCTGCCAAGGAAGTCATTTCAGCGCTGAACACCGAGATTGCCACCCATCAGCGCACCCAGCCCGCAGTGGCGCTGGAAGCCATTTTTGTACGCGACGAGATTCGCGCGGCCACAGAGCTGCCCATCACTGAGGGCGCGGTTACCTCCAACACCATCTGGCTGCAGGAAATCGCCAAAATCGGCCCGCTCATCGAGCAGATTCCTTCAGCAAAACACCGTCGCGCGCTGCAATCGTTCAAAGACGCCACACCCGACCGCTGGCACGATGTCATCATCGCTTCGCTCAATATTGTGTCCGCAAAATTGGCCGGTGAAATGGCCAATATATTGATCGCGGGCGGGAAGCTCGAACTTCTTAAAGAACTGCTCTCCCGACTCATCAGCCAGCACCAGGCTTCGAGCGAACTGCTCCTGTGGCTGGCGCGCGAACGCTCGGACACCTACGCTGACATCCTCGGACCGGAAGTCTTCCGCGCCATGTTGACGGCAATGGAACGGGATCAATTCAACGAAAAACGCTCCAACAAACTCCGCGACTTCATCCTTGATGACCCCACGCTGCTGGTGGAATTGATCGGCTCGGCCGACTTGGAAATCATCAAGGATCTCACGCGCGCGCTGCAGCTTTCACCTTGTTTTGACGACATGGACAAGCGCTCGCTCCTGGCGCGGATCGTCAAGAGTTACCCGGCTGTTCAGACGATGATCTCCGGCGAGCAAACCAAGCAGGAAACCAATTACATTGTTTCATGGGAAAGCTTGGAACGTCGCAAAAATGAATATGCCGAGCTGGTTCAAAAGTCCATCCCGGCCAACTCCAAGGAAATCGCGATTGCCCGCAGCTATGGCGACCTCCGCGAGAACCACGAATACAAGGCGGCCAAGGAAATGCAGAAAATCCTCATGCGCCGCAAATCAGAGCTCGAATCCCAGCTCGTCCGAGCTCGCGGCACCGACTTCGCCAATGTGAAGACCGAAACAGTTGGCATCGGCACAATCGTTAAAATCACCGACTTGGAAAGCCAGAGCTCCGAACAATATACGATTCTAGGCGCATGGGATTCAGACCCGGCACAAGGAGTCATCAGTTACTTGACCCCCGTGGCGCAGGCTCTGCTAAACCACAAAGTTGGCGAAGAAATTGAAATACCGGTCGAGTCCATCAAGAAACATTATCGCATCGAAAGCATTGCCGCCTACAAGACGGCGTGACACCCGCAATTCTCATTATGTGGGGTAGGCCTCCGGCCTGCCAGCACGTCGTTATCGAGGTGCAGTGATTATTGTGCTGACTGTTGCGGTGCCTCTGGCTCCGCAGGGAGTCGGAAACTCCGTGCGCCGGCAGATCAGATATTTCCTCAAAATGAGAATTGCTGACTTGCTCTGGAGGAAGATGTGTCGAGGGGGCGGAGCTAGGGTGTTGAATTGAGGAAAAATAGTTCATGCTGGTAATTGTCTTTTTCAATAAAACCCGACTTTGGTCGGGTGTTAACGCTTGGAATGTGAGTTTTGGTGAAATCTCAAATTTGAAATTTAAAATTTGAAATCCAAGAACTGCGCAAATGAACCGCAGAATACGCGGAACACGCAGAAGAAGAACCCATTGCGAGGAATGTATTTTTAATCTGACGGATGGCATTTTCAAAACCTCATTCTACCTCTTCTTTCCGCGTACTCTGCGTGTTCTGCGGTTAACCCAACTGCGGTTTCCAAGCTAAAACAAATCGATTCACTGACCTGCGCCTGATACCCATCTGTGACTTTCAAAATAAGCCTTTCACTTCTATTTGATTTCTTAGGACATGAATAATGCATGACCTTTTCAGAGCAAAACCTCGATCAATTCAACACCCTACGCCTGCCCCACAGGGTTGCTTTCCTGTCACGCACTGGTCATGCACCCTTGCGTTTTTTATTTGCGGCGGTTATTCATCTCTCGCTGGGGTTCCTCTCTCTGGCGCAGGACGGGACAATCTCCCGCTCTGGAAAATTCATGACTTCCCCTGTTGCTTCGACGAATATGGCCTCGTCCGCAACCGCTTTGGAGTCGCTCAAGAAGCGCTTGGATATCGAGCAAACAGGCCCCGATACGATGCGAATCGGACGTGTCGTTCTGAACAAACGCGAGCGTATGGTTCAGATTCCATGTCGCGTGAATATGCGTCGTTATATCGTCGAGTATGTATTGGTGACAGAGACCGGAAAGAGGCATGAATCAATTCTCGTGACCGAAGCCAAACCGGAGCAGTTGCATGTTGCCTGTCTTTTGCTGGGCGTGAACGCCACCAATCTGCCTGGCGACTACAATCAACCGTGCCCAGTCCCTCCAAGCAACGCCGTTGAGATTAGGGCAACTTGGAACAAAGACGGCGCGCCAGTCTCCTGCCCGTTGGACAAGCTGGTGGTGATACGCACAGAATCCACAGCCAACACTTCCCCGCGCCAGTCCAACCCACAAACCACCGACAAGCCCATGTCGTCCGGAAACTGGTTTTACAACGGATCATTTTTTGGTCCCAACGCGTTCCAAGCCGAAATCGAAGGTTCGATCATCTCGTTGATCCGCGACCCTGCCTCACTGGTTAACAACCCTCGTAACGATTTGGACAATGACAAAATCCACTACCCCAATGAATGCCTCCTGCCACCGGATGGGACGGCTGTGGAAATTGTGCTGAAATTCAAATAGTTCTGTAATTCGTAAGTTCGTGAATGGGTTGGACTCTCATTTTACTGGGTAAAATGAGCATCAATCCGACTCACGGACTTACGAATTACGGTGCTATTTCAAAAGTGATTCGGCAAAGTTCCAATTCGCCAAATGATCCAAGAACGCCTCGACGAAGTCCTTTCGTCGGTTTTGGTAATCAAGGTAATAGGCATGTTCCCAGACGTCGCATGTTAAGAGCGGAGTCTGCCCATGCGCAACGGGAGTGTCTGCGTTCGCTGTTTTGACTATTTTAAGATTGTCACCGTCTTGAACCAGCCACACCCAACCGCTTCCAAACTGGCCAACCGCTGTTGAAACGAAGTTGGTTTTGAAACTGTCAAAGCTGCCAAAGGATTTATTTATCAACTTGAGCAAGCGTCCGTCTGGGGCGCCGCCGCCACCTTTCTTCATGGACTGCCAAAAAAATGTGTGATTCCAGACCTGAGCGGCGTTGTTGAATATCGGAGCCTTGTCTGGGGCTCCGGATGTTTCCTTGACCAGGTTTTCCAATGGCTCGCTGGCCATTGCGGTTTTGGCGACCAACTTGTTGAGGTTGTCCACGTAGGCTTGGTGATGTTTGCCGTAGTGAAAGCTCATGGTCTTCGCCGAGATATAAGGTTCCAGCGCATCCTGGGCGTAAGGAAGAAGCGGCAATTTGAATCCGCCAGTTTCCGGCTCAGCAGCAAGACCAGTTGTGGTCATTGCGATCAATGGAGGCAAACACAATGTAATTGCAAATAATTCATTCATAAGTGAGTATCATTCTACTGCATTCGTTGAGAATGTCAAAAAACTGCAATCGTGAGAATGGCATTCGCGTCACTTGGGTTGCCCACAAAACCCAAAGCTTTAACCGCCGCATACCGGTCAATCGAAAATTCCGATTTTAGAAGTGCGCGCGGATTCCACCGCGTTTCGTTCGGGTTTGGAAATGCTGCTTTCCTGGTTGGAAGACCAGCCAAGAATTGAGTATCTTCGTAGTAATAGACGCCCGCGCGTTTGAACAATCGATATTTTAATTTCACGTCGTTTTCCATGGTTATGAGGATATTCCATGGCTATTCCAACGCGTTAGCGGGTACTGTCGGTGTGCCGATTTCACTGACAGTTTACTGACACTTTCACCCTTTTTATCCAACTCACTCCCTTATAATCAAGGAGTTAAGTATGGAGGCGGAGGTCGGAATTGAACCGACGCATAAGGCTTTTGCAGAGCCCTGCCTTACCACTTGGCTACTCCGCCATCGCAATAAAACTCTATCGCGTCTTCATTGGTTCGCGCAAGTGATGTTTTTATTTGGCTTTGTTATCGCTGTGTGAGATGCGCGCAAGATTGACCTTGGGCGCGTTGTTGGGCACGCTTGTGGAAACGTAACTATTCAGGTCAGAGGGAGAAATTAGCGTCTCGCTGACGCTCGCCGGAGAGAGTGGGCACAGGCAAGGATGCCTATGCTACGTGAGTAGTTGCGTGGAAACTATCGGCAATGGAATCGGCTGAAGAGACACTGATTGCGGCGCGCTCCAAGCGTGAGGCGATGGATTTTGGACTGGTACTTGCCAGCCAGGGGTTAGTGTCCACGGTGACCCGAATCGAAGACCGATGGGGTGTGATGGTGGCAGAGGACGATTATGACCGGTCGGTGGAGACGCTACGGATTTGGAAAAATGAGAATCTCGGATGGAAATGGCTCAATCCGCTGCCGACTGCAGCGGGAAAGTTTTTTCACTGGGGGAGTCTTGCATGGGCCTTGGCGACCGTAGCGATATATTTTTGGAGCGCGGCTCCGGGAATCAAGGAAGCGGGCATGATGGATAGTCAAATGGTTGCTGCCGGACAATGGTGGCGGCTCTTTACGGCGGTGACACTTCACGCCGACCTGCCGCATCTATTGTCGAACATCACCAGCGGCTTGATTCTTCTCGGGCTGGCCATGGCGCGCTACGGAACGGGCATCGCGCTGCTGATTGCGTTTTTGTCGGGTGTGGGTGGCAATGTTGCCGGGTTTTTGCTTTACCCGGACGCCCACAGGGGACTGGGCGCTTCCGGAATGGTGATGGGCGCTCTGGGGTTGCTGGCTATAGCGTCGCCTGCCGACGGCTGGGATCGGCAGGTTGGGATCGGACTGATCATGCGCGGTATTGTGGCGACGTTCCTGATGCTGGTGTTGATCGGATTTTCACCCCGAAGCGACGTAGTGGCTCACGTCGGCGGTTATGTTGGCGGTGTGGTATTTGGATTGGTGATGATGCATTTGTCGGCAAAAGCACTCAAGGATAGCATCACCAGTCTGGCTGCGGCTGCAGTGCTGTTCCTGACCGTCATCACCACTTGGTGGCTGGCGTTGCGGTAGTAAATTCCGGTAATCAATTCCTTTGACCGTGTCCCTCTTTGATGCTACCAATGTCCATAGATTATGGACGTATTGATTCTTTCCCGGATACAGTTTACCCTGACGGTAGCGTTCCATTATATTTACCCTCCCCTGAGCATCGGACTGGGAGTCATGCTGGTGATCATGGAGGCTTTGTGGCTCAAGACTAACCAACCGATCTACCACCAAATGGCGCGGTTTTGGACCAAGGTGTTCGCGCTGACATTTTCCATCGGCGTTGCGACCGGAATCGTGATGGAGTTTGAGTTTGGGACCAACTGGGCGGCCTATTCGCGCTATGTGGGAGACGTCTTTGGCAGCGCTCTGGCGGCGGAGGGCATTTTTGCGTTTTTTCTGGAGTCGGGTTTTCTTGCGTTGCTGCTTTTCGGCTGGAACCGTGTTGGGCGCAAAATGCATTTCTTTTCCACATGCATGGTTTGCCTGGGGGCGCATTTCAGCGCGGTCTGGATTGTTGTCGCCAACTCATGGATGCAGACTCCGGCGGGATTCCATATTGTCGGGGAAGGAATGAAGGCACGGGCGGAGATCACCGATTTTTGGGCATTGGTATTCAATCCATCGTCGATGGACCGGCTGTTTCATGTGCTTTGCGGAGCATGGCAGGCTGGAGCGTTCTTGGTGGCAAGTGTCAGCGCTTGGTATTTGTTAAAGAAATGCCATGAGGAGTTCGCGCGCGCTTCGTTGCGCCTGGCCCTGTGGGTTGGGTTGGCGTCGTCGTTGCTGCAATTGGTCAGCGGCCATACGAGCGCCATTGGAGTTGCGAAGAACCAGCCTGAAAAGCTCGCCGCATTCGAGGGGCATTACGACACCATTCCAGCGCCATTGACGCTCTTCGGCTGGGTCGATGAAAAGAACGAGAAAGTTACAGGCGTGGCTCTTCCCGGAATGCTCAGTTGGCTTATTTATAACGACACCACCAAGCCGGTCGCTGGTTTGCGCGAGGTTAAGAAGGAGGATCGTCCGCCTGTCAATATGTCGTTCCAGTTCTTTCACATCATGGTGGCGCTGGGTTTTGCATTGATTGGGGTGGCAGGGATCGGGATTTTCTATTTTGGGCGCGGGTCGTTGTTTGACAAACGATGGATGCTCTGGGTGCTGGTGCTTTCAGTGTTGGGGCCTCAGTTGGCAAATCAAGCCGGATGGTTTGCGGCGGAGGTGGGTCGCCAGCCGTGGATTGTCTATAAATACCTGCGCACGTCCGAGGGGCTGTCCCGTTTCGTCAAAGCTGAAACGGTGCTGACCTCAGTCATCCTCTTCAGCTTGATTTACACCCTGCTTTTTGCCGTATTTATCTATCTGCTGGACGATAAAATAAAGAAGGGACCGCATGCGGAGGACCTCTCGCCGTCCGGGAAATTATCACTGCCAAAGGAGGTTGCATGAACTTCGATTCCCTGGACTTGAACGCGATCTGGTTTGTCCTGATCGGTGTGCTTTTAACCGGATATGCGATGCTCGACGGGTTTGATCTGGGCGTCGGCGCGCTTCATCTTTTTACCAAGACTGACGAGGAACGTCGGACGATGCTGAATGCGATCGGTCCGGTTTGGGACGGTAACGAGGTGTGGCTGGTCACCGGCGGCGGCGCGTTGTTTGCGGCGTTCCCCGCAGTCTATGCCAGCGTGTTTTCGGGATTTTACATGGCGTTTGTGCTGTTGCTGTTCGCGCTGATTTTCCGCGGCGTGGCCATCGAATTCCGCAGCAAACAGCCGATGCTCTGGTGGCGGCGGCTCTGGGACTATGGTTTCAGCATCGGCAGTGTGGTTTCGAGCCTGCTCATAGGAGTCGCGATCGGGAATATCGCATGGGGCATTCCGCTGGATGAAAACGGTGATTTCACCGGCACATTCTGGAGCTTGCTGCATCCGTATGCGTTGATGCTGGGGATTACAGTGGTGGCCCTGTTTGCAATGCACGGGGCCATTTATGCCGCAATGAAAACCGAAGGTCCGCTCCACGAGAAACTCCGGGGCTGGATCAATAATTGCATTATTTTCTTCATCATCTGTTATGCGATCACAACGATGGCGACGCTGCTGTATGTGCCGCACATGGCGGCTCGGATTGGAGCCAACCCGTGGCTCTTCAGCATCGCGCTGGTCAACATGCTGGCCATCGCCAACATCCCGCGCGAGATCCATTATCGGCGTGACGGTTTCGCGTTCATTTCCTCCTGCGTGGCGATGATTGCCCTGATGACGCTTTTCGGTTTGGAGATGTTCCCGAACCTGGTGCTTAGCAATCCGAATCCGCTCAACAGTCTATCCATTCACAATGCCGCGTCGTCGAAGAAGACGTTGAGCATCATGTTGGTGATTGCCGTGATTGGCATTCCGCTGGTTCTTGCTTATACAATATCGATCTATTGGATTTTTCGTGGCAAGGTGAAGCTGGATCGGTCGAGTTATTGAGCATCCCTTTGGGTCTGTTTCTTCTCAAATTTCGTAAGTGTTCAGCGGGAGGAAAATTAGCGTCTCGCTGACGCTCGCCGGAAGGAGGGGCACAGGCAAGGATGCCTATGCTACCTGAGAGTTATCATATTTCCACCTTTTCAGAGCGGCGAGCCGCCCTTATAAGTTCCGAGTGGCTGAACGGATTTCAGAGGATTTGAACGCGCCGACACACCAGTTGCGCGGCGTTGGACCCGAGCGCGCGGCTCAGTTGGCGCGCCTTGGGATTCATTCGGTGGGCGATCTCCTCCTGCATCGGCCCAGTCGGTACGAAGACCGCCGCCATTTCGCGCGCATTGCCGATCTGCAATTGCGCGAGGCTTCGCTGGCCTGCGGCAAAATCGTCGCCTCCGGGGTGAAGACTTGGAAGGAGAAAACACGCTCGGTTTACGAATTCATCCTTGATGACGGCAGCGCGCGCCTGCATTGCAGGTGGTGGAACCTGCCTTACATGGAGAAGTATTTCAGCGTTGGCGATACTGTGGTGGTTTACGGAAAAACAGTTTCGATAAGACCGCGAACAATCGACCATCCCGAGACCGAAATCATCGATGCGCTGGATGGCTCGATTCACCTCAATCGAATCACCCCGATTTATCCGCTGACTGATGGCTTGCAGCAACGCTGGCTGCGGGCGTTGATTTGGAACGTTCTGCTGCGATTTGAATCCGCCGTTGCCGAACCGCATCCGGAAATCCGCGTGAACGACCTGCCCACCCGCGCCAACGCCATTCAGATGCTTCACTTTCCCAAAGATTCAAACGACGCCGAGATCGCGCGACACAGGCTGGCGCTGGATGAGTTCATTGAGATGCAACTCTCCATCCAGACACGCCGCAAGAACCTGGAAAGCCGCGCGAGGACTTCCCCATGCGCCGGAGATAACCATCTGATTCGCCCGTTCCTTGCAGAACTTGGGTTTACCCTGACTGGCGCTCAAACCCGGGTGTTGCGTGAAATCCGCAAGGATATGGCTGGCCCTCATCCAATGCGCCGCTTGCTCCAGGGCGACGTGGGCGCCGGGAAAACCGTCGTTGCCGCATGCGCGGTTCTGATGGCGCTGGAAAGCGGGATGAACGCCGCCATCATGGCGCCAACCGAAATCCTGGCTGAACAGCACTGGCGCAATTTTCGCCGCTGGTTTGAGCCGCTTGGTTTGGGGGTTGAGTTGCAGACTGGGAGCCAGAAGACTGCCTCTTTTGGAAAGGATTCGAGTGGGGATCCTCCTGGCCAGAGCAGGCTGGAAGCCCAAGGTAGAACAGCGCGTCCCGCCTGTTCAAACTGCGACAACCCCAGCCCTCTCACGATTAATGAAGTCGCCCTCCCGAGCAGGCTGGAAGCCTGCTCTACGTTGTATATCGGCACGCACGCGCTTATTGAGGAGGCGTTTGCGCCCGAAAGGCTGGGACTGGTCGTCATTGATGAGCAGCACAAGTTTGGCGTGACGCAACGCGAAGAATTGGTACGCAAAGGCGCTTACCCGCACCTGCTGGTCATGACCGCCACACCCATTCCCCGCACGTTGGGATTGACACTCTACGGCGATCTGGATATTTCGGTGATCGACCAAGCCCCCGCAGGACGCGGGCGTATCAAAACATTTGTGCGCCAACCGACCAGCCTGCCCAAGGTTTGGGATTTCATGCGCGATAAACTGCGTCAGGGACGGCAGGGCTATATCGTTTATTCGCGCGTCGAAGACACAGGTTCAACCGCCGGATTGAAGGCGGTCGTTCACGAGTTCGACCGGTTGCGCGAAGTCTTTGCGCCCTTCAAAGTGGGGCTCCTGCACGGCGGACTCAAGGGGGCGGAAAAGGAAGCGGTCATGGCCGCATTCAGGGCGAACCAGGTTCAACTGCTTCTGTCAACCACAGTAATTGAGGTTGGCCTGGACGTCGCCAACGCCACATTGATGCTGGTCGAAAACGCCGAACAATTCGGACTGGCGCAGTTGCACCAATTGCGCGGTCGCATCGGTCGCGGCGCCGAGGATTCATTTTGCATTCTCATCGCGGAAGCCAAAACGGCCGAGGCCAAGTCGCGCCTGAAAATCATGCAGGAAACCACCGATGGCTTCCGCATCGCTGAAGAGGATTTGCGCCTGCGGGGACCGGGTGAACTGCTGGGCCGCCAGCAAAGCGGCGCGCCGCCGTTGCGTTTCGGAGATCTGGCCCAAGACCGTGAATGGATTGAGAGAGCGCGCGGGCTGGTTCAGGAACACCTGCGATCAAAAATCTAATTTGAGGTGGACTAGCCCGTAGAAAACTGTCCTGTTTTCCGCTTCAAGAAATTCCCACTTTTTGGAACCATCAGCCTTACTGAATTTGAGGGGATAAGGAATCACGGAATACACGGAAACGAATATCCGTATCAGGGGAAGACTCACACAAAG
>CAIUEN010000334.1 GCA_903898185.1 uncultured Verrucomicrobiales bacterium | reverse complement strand
TCAATTTGCGGGAGGCGTCTTTGATCACTTTGACGATGTCTAAAGAAGGAATATTCAAGGACATAAAATTTAACTCCTCTTCCTATTCTACACCTTTTTGGCCAAATCGCTGGTACTTTTTTAAGTTCCAACTCCCTTAGTTCTCAGGCTCAAACATTGCGTAAGTCATTATTGTTTCATTGGCTTACACGCATTGTTGATTTTCTTGCGCGTTACTATGCTCACTTCGCTTTGTTGCGGATTAGGCGATGATTAGCGCCTTCCCCTTTCCTCTTGCGGCCTTGCGCTGTGGCTCTATGCTCAACTTATGCGCGCTGTTACTGTTGGTTTGGGTGATCGTAGTTATCCGATTCTGATCGGCAGCGGACTTTTGCGCCGCGTCGGAACTGAGTGCGCCCGGCGGCATGAGGGACGCAAGTGCGTCATTGTCTCGGATTCCAACGTGGCGCCGCTGTATGCCAGCCGGGTTATTCAATCTCTCAAGTCCGCCAAGTTCGATCCCGAATTAATCACCGTAAAAGCCGGCGAGAAAGCCAAAAGCCTCAAGGTGCTGCAAGCCTGTTACGACCGACTGGCGGAACTGCGCCTCGAACGCAAGTCCTTCATCGTAGCGCTCGGAGGGGGAGTGGTGGGCGATCTGGCCGGATTCCTCGCTGCGACCTACATGCGCGGAGTGCCGTTTGTCCAAGTGCCCACAACACTCCTGGCGCAGGTCGATAGTTCGGTGGGCGGGAAGGTCGGGATCAATCTTGATGCGGGCAAGAACCTGGTTGGGGCGTTTTACCAGCCGGGGTTTGTTCTTTGCGACCTCAGCGCTCTTGAGACTCTACCCGACCGCGAATTTCGAGCTGGCTTGGGCGAGGTAATCAAGTATGGCATCATTTACGACGCCCCGCTGTTCGCGCAGTTGGAGCGGGACATGCCAAAGCTTCTAAAACGCAACACCCCGGCGCTGGCTTCGGTGGTGGCGCGTTGCTGCGAGATCAAATCCGAGGTGGTCGGTCAGGATGAGACCGAGAGCGGCCTGCGCGCGATTTTGAATTTTGGCCACACGATCGGCCATGCGATCGAAGCTGCCTTCGGCTACGGCAGGTTCCTGCACGGCGAAGCGGTGTCGATCGGCAGCGTGGCTGCCGCGCAACTGTCGCAAGAAATTCTCGGACTGCCCGAAAACGAGGCGCGCCGGATCACCGCCCTTTTCAATGCGGCGGGACTGCCGACAACCCTCAAACTGACCGCCAGCCAGCGCGCCAAAGTTATTCACACCATGACGCTTGACAAAAAGGCGTCCGCCGGCCAAGTCAAATTCGTTCTCGCCCGCCGCATCGGCCAGGTCGAATTCGGTCAAAAAGCGCCCGCCGATCTTGTCAACGCCACCATCAAGAACCTCCAACCATCCCCCCAGATTGGGTGAAAACATACATCAATTTTGACTACGTCAAAATTGAAGCGTTTATTTCGTAATCCCCCTGACGCTTGCCCTGCAGAACTCGATCAGGTGTTTGATCTCAGGCAATGCCGGGAGTTCGGCTTCGATGCGGTTCAGCGCGTTGGGCGTGCTCAGGCCCTCGCGGCAAAGGATTTTGAAGGCTCGCTTCAAAGCGGCTTGGGACTCCTCGGAGACACCGTTGCGCTCCAGTCCCACTTTGTTGAGTCCATGGTTTTGCGCGGGATTGCCGTCCACTATCATGTAGGGTGGCACATCCTGCGTGGCCTTCGAACACCCGCCGGTCATCGACATTTTGCCGATCCGGCAAAACTGGTGGATGCCGACAATTCCTGAAATAATCGCGTAATCCTCAACCACGACATGGCCGGTCAAGCCGGTCATGTTCGATATAATCACATGACTGCCAAGCGTGACGTTATGGGCGAGATGACAGCTTGCCAGAATGTTGTTGTGATCGCCAACCGTTGTGTATTCGCCGTCACCCGTCGCACTGTGAATGCTGACGTATTCGCGAATGGTATTGAAGCTGCCAATTCGAGTCCGTGTAATCCCTCCCTTCCATTTCAAGTCCTGCGACTTGAGTCCAATGCTGGTAAAAGGATAGATTTCGTTGCTCTCGCCCAGGGTGGTGTGACCGTCAATGACGACATGGGAGCGCAGGCGGCAGTAGTTGCCCAAGACAACATTCTCGCCAATAACGCAGTATGGCCCAATCTCGCAGCCTGAACCGATCTGCGCATTGGGATGGATGATCGCGGTGGGATGAATCATAGATTATTTATTGATCAGCATGAACGTCACTTCCGCTTCGCTGACCGGCTCTTCGTTGACCTTGCAAACGCCCTTGGCGCGCCCGATTTTGCCACGAGACTTGACCAACTCAACCTCAATCACCAACGTGTCGCCAGGCCGGGCTGGTTTGCGCCATTTGACGTTTTCCGCCGCCATGAAATAGGCGAGCTTTCCAAAATTCTCGGCCTGCTTGAGCATTAAGATGCCGGCCACCTGCGCGATAGCTTCCAATTGCAAGACGCCTGGAAAAATCGGATGATTTGGAAAATGTCCCTGGAACACCGGCTCGTTCATTGTGATGTTTTTTACGCCGACAATCCGGTTGCCTTCGATCTTGGTCACCTTGTCCACCATCAGAAATGGGTAACGATGAGGCAGTATCTTCATGACCTGCACGGCGTCGAGGCTCTGGCCGTCGGCAATCGAGGGCGGGGTGTCGCTTTCGCTGCCCGGACTTCCTGATTTGGGCGGTGGCGGAGCAAAGGACTGGGCAGTCTGCAACGGTTTGCGCATTTGCTGGCTGATCTGCCGGGCCAGTTCACAGTTGCTGGTGTGGCTTGGTTTGATTGCAATGATGTGGCCGGAGATGGGCGCGCCAATCAATGAGAGATCACCGATGATATCAAGGATTTTGTGCCGGACAAACTCGTCTGGATAGCGCAAGGGTTCGTTGGTCAGGATGGCGTCGTCTCGAATAACCACCGCGTTCTCCAGGCTGCCGCCTTTGATCAGCCCGTTCTTGATGAGAAACTCAATTTCCTCGTAAAAACAAAATGTTCGCGCGTGCGCGATGTCTTGTTCCCAAATCTCAGGCGTCAGTTGGACGCTATGGAACTGGGTAAACCGCCCATTCTTATCGGCGCTGGTGCAGGTAATTTTGAGGTGGTCATGAGGGAAAATGGAAATGGTGGACTCGCCGCTTTCCAACGAGATGGGCGTCTGAACTCGGTAAACGACACGGGGTTCGGACTGCGCGGCAATCCCAGCGGTCTGAATCAGCCTGGCATACTGGCGGGCGCTGCCGTCGCCGATGGGCGGCTCGTTGGCGTCCAACTCAACAATTGCGTTATCGACTCCCATTCCCGCAAAGGCGGAAAGGACATGCTCGACGGTATGAATCTTGGCGCTGCCTTTGGCGAGCGACGTCGAACGATTGGTGGCGCTGACAAAGTCCACCCGCGCCTCGATTTCAGGTCTGCCCTCCAAATCGACGCGTCGGAACCGTATGCCAACGTTGGGCGCCGCAGGCAGGATCGTCATATTGACCTTGTTACCACTATGGAGTCCAATGCCAGAAAAACTTGCTGCTTGCCGCAGAGTCTGTTGATGTAACACGGCGTAGATTAAAACAATCGAACTCTATATTGGCAAGGTAGAACAGGCATCTTGCCTGTCGCGAATCTTTATTTTATCAGTCAAAGAAGGGGGGAATCTGATTGGCATGGTTGAAAAGGGCTATTTTGAATCAGTCGTGGGGGGGGGGACAAAAGAATGCTGTTGGACCGAGCAGGCTGGAAGCGCTGCTCTACTTTCAAAAAAGATTGCCGTCGTGGCATGGCATCCGCCATAGTCGCCTACGATGAAATCTATGACCGGTTACGGGCGCGGTGAAGGCGCCCAGAAGGGCATCAAAATTACAGTTGAACTCAGTTCGGTAAACCGCAAACAAAGCGAAATTAGTGTCACTTTGCCGCGCGATCTGGAAACGCTCGAAGCGCAGGCGCGCGATGAGATCAACCGGCGCATCTCGCGCGGACGGCTGACGGTGCGGATTGCTGCCCAAGCCGCCGCTGGCACTGGCGGAAACATGCTTCTGGACCTCGACCTGGCCAAGGCATACGCAAAGGATCTCCGCCGGATGGCCAAGGAACTCAAGCTCTCCGACACCATCACGCTGGATCTCCTGTCCCGCGCTCCCGGCGTGATGAGGCCAGCCGAAAGCATCGCTGACGCCGAGGAAATCTGGCCCACGGTCTCTAAAGCGCTGAAGGCTGCGCTCGATGCCTTGGTCAAAATGCGCGAGCGCGAGGGCGAGCACCTTGCCAAGGATTTGAAAAAGCGCATCGCTCTCATCCGGCAAAGCGCCACCAAAGTTGAACGCCGCGCGCCGCAGGTGACCGAACGCTACCGCGCCCAACTCATTGAGCGCATCAAGGCGGCAGGCATTCCGGTTCCGGGCGTCGATGACGAGCGTTTGCTGAAGGAAGTTTTCTATTTCGCGGACCGATCTGACATTTCAGAGGAACTGACCCGACTTCAAAGCCATTTTCAGCAGTTCGAAGATTGCTTGTCAATGGATGAACCGGTGGGGCGGACGCTTGATTTTCTAGCTCAGGAAATCAACCGCGAGGTCAACACCATTGGCTCCAAAGCCAACGACACCGACATCTCGCGTGAGGTGGTTCTGATGAAAGCCGAAGTCGAGAAGTTCCGGGAACAGGTTCAGAACGTAGAATAGCGCCGATTGTCTCATGCCCAGTTTTCATCGCATTCCCCTGCTGGTTCTCCTTTCCGCCCCGTCCGGCGCGGGCAAGACAACGCTTTGTCATAATCTGATGAGCAAGCACCCCGAGTTCACCCGCGTGATCACCTGCACCACCCGTCCGCCGCGTCCCGGCGAACGCGATGGAATTGATTATTTCTTCCTGACCCAGGGGACGTTCCAAGCGCGGGTCCTCGCCGGTGAGTTCTTGGAGCATGCCACGGTGTTTGGCAACAGCTACGGCACGCTGCAGTCTGAAGTGCTCGCCAAATTGCGCGATGGCCGGGATGTCCTTCTCAATATTGATGTCCAGGGCGCGGCATCAGTCCGGGCCCAAGCTCAGCAGAATTCCGAATTGCGGGCCGCGCTGTTGACCGTTTTCCTCACCCCGCCGAGCTTTGGCGAATTGGAGTCGCGCCTCCGCAAGCGAGGCACCGAATCGCTTGATATCCTCGAACACCGTCTGGGCATTGCGCGAAAAGAGATCGCCTGCTGGAGCGATTTTCAATACCTGCTCACCAGCGGAAGCATGGCCGAAGACTTGCGCCGCCTCGAAGTCATCATTGAAGCCGAGCGCTTGCGCGTGGGAAGGTCGAAGCCACCGGAGGAAGTTTGCTAGCCCGACTTTCGCTACTGGCACCGGTTTTTAACTATTTTTGGTGTTTTGGGAGTTGAGTTACCTGGGAGAGTCGAGTGATTTAAGCCCAGATTTGCGTTTGGTGCAGACCCACCCCCTTTTCGGCCTCTGGGCGG
>CAIUEN010000333.1 GCA_903898185.1 uncultured Verrucomicrobiales bacterium | reverse complement strand
GCCAAGGAGCGACTTGCTCTCAGTAAGCAACGCCTAAAGAAGGCACACCAAACTCAGGGCGGTTGATGGTTCCAAAAAGTGGGAATTCTCAGAGGCTGGAAACTGGCTGGTTTTCTACGGGCTAGGCTCCATCTCCCGAAGGTTTTCAGGCTTATGAGGGTCGCAATGAACCCGGAGCCGAGTTCAACTCGGCAGAGGGAAGTTCCGACCCTGACGAGGGCGATCAGCAGACCAACGAGGCCTCGGCTAGTCAATCGCTCGTGCCTTCATCAATTGGTTTTACATTCTGTCTTGATGGCGATGTCAAAAGCGTTGACCTGGAAGTGCGTTGGGGCCGCTATGAGCGAGGCGACAGCGCGACCGAGACCAGTGAAAAAACTGGCAAGCCGGCGAAGGCATGGATACGCATTCCATCTGGCGGCATCCGAACACTCTCCATGCAGGAGGGCATCCTCGCGCCGTTTCCGATCGACGCCAATTGCCCGCAGGTGCTTGTGCAAGGTGTCGTGCGCCCTAAACATCCAAAGGGCGACAGACTTGTGACCCTTTTTCTCCTCAATAATCAGCCCAAACCTGAGGAGAACCAGGACGCGGCTTGGGTTTTCCAGCCGGAAATCATCGTGCGCGGCGCGGAACATCGCGCAATTTTTCGCCGTCGTCCTGTTTTGGATGCGGACGGGAACGACCCCGAGCGCGAGGCTTTGGAGATGGTGTATCGAAAACGCGTCGAGTTCGCTGTTGGCCATGGCACCTCCGTTCATGCCCAGACCGCGCACGAAGACCCCGAAAAGGCGATTGAAGTTCGCACGGTTGTCATGCCTGAGCACGAGTTGCAAGTTACCGAGACGCCTGGCATCGACCCCGGTGACCGTCGTGCCATGCGGCGACTTGTAAACGATGGGTTTCTCGATATGGAAAAGCTTGCCTCGCTCCCGCTCACCGAGTTGGTCGATGCGATCAAGATTTTGACGGATGACTTCGCTTCTTGGATTGGGGAGCAACAGGCGCGGATTGACGGTGAATTTGCGGACAACAAAACACAGGCGACCGATGCGATCACGCGTTGCGAAGCTGTGGCTACGCGGTTGAAGGAAGGCATAGCGGTGCTGGAGACGAACGATGCCGCGCTCGAAGCGTTCCGTTTCGCCAACCGGGCGATGGCTCGCCAGCGCGTGCGCAGCATATACGCTCTGGCCCGTCGGCGTGGGGAGAAGGTGTCTCTTTCCGACATTGATGTTGCAAAAAACAGATCCTGGCGTCCATTCCAGCTTGCGTTCATCCTGCTATCCATCCCGGCGTTGGGAGATCCGAAGCACAGGGATCGCATCGCTCCGTTGCAGGCGCATGCCGATCTGCTGTGGTTTCCGACGGGCGGCGGCAAGACAGAGGCTTATCTCGGTGTCGCCGCGTTCACGATGGCCATTCGACGGTTGCAAGGGAATCTCGGCGGCTACGATGCCGGGCGCGGTATCGCCGTCATCATGCGCTACACGTTGCGACTGCTCACGATTCAGCAATTTCAACGCGCCACTTCTCTCTTGTGCGCCATGGAGACACTGCGCGAGGAATCGGCGGCGAGCTTGCAAAAATGGGGCAAAGCCCAGTTTACTCTCGGCCTCTGGGTTGGGAACAAAGTGACGCCCGGAACTACGGAGCAAAGCCATAAGTTCATCGAGGACTTTCGTGACGGCCAGCAAACCTCGGGTGCAACACCGGCACAATTGACGTTCTGTCCATGGTGCGGTTCTGCCATCAAAGAAGGCCGCGACATTCATGTGGATCGCGATGAAGGTCGCACCGCCATCTGTTGCGGTGACCCGCTCCAGCAATGCGAGTTCAGTCAGGGCAAACGTAGAACGGGGCTTCCGGTTGTCGTGGTGGACACTGAAATTTATCATCGCCCGCCAACCATGCTCATCGGCACTGTTGATAAATTCGCCATGATGGCTTGGCGCGGCGAGACGAGGACTCTTTTTGGTCGCGCCAGGGAAGAATGCCCGCGTCATGGTTTGATTTGGCCGGGTGCCGAATGTGCCGGTCAGCACAATGCGAAAGGCTCACTCCCCTCGACCAAAAAGATTTCCATTTCTCCTTTGCGTCCTCCCGACCTTATCATTCAGGACGAGTTCCACCTGATCAGCGGCCCGCTCGGAACGATGGTTGGCCTTTACGAGACCGCCATTGATGAACTGTCGTCTTGGAAGCTGGATAACGAGACGACGATCCGTCCAAAGATCATCGCTTCCACAGCCACAGTCCGCAAGGCGAAGGAACAGGTTCATAACGTCTTCCTCCGTCAGGTCGCTGTCTTCCCTGCTCACGGTCTCGACATTGAGGACAACTTCTTTTCTGTACAGCGTCCTGTGACTGAAAAGCCCGGCAGACTCTACCTCGGCATTTGCTCGCCAGGCAGTTCGCGTCCGGCCGTTTTGATTCGTCTATACGTCGCATTGCTTACGGCTGCCCAGTCTCTCTTCGACCGATTCGGTCCGGCTGCGGACCCTTATATGACGTTGGTCGGCTACTTCAACTCTCTGCGCGAATTGGGCGGGATGCGTCGCCTGGCAGAGGACGACGTCCAGACGCGCGCCTTCCGAGTGCAGATGAGTCGCGTGCATCGTCCTGGTTTGACTCAACGCAGCATCAAGAACGTGGACGAACTGACTTCGCGTGTTTCGAGCAAGAAGATTCCGGCAAAGCTTGATCAGCTTGAAGTGAAGTTCAAAGCCACTTGGGCGAAGGGCGAAACCCGCGCGATGGATGTCGTTCTCGCAACGAACATGCTTTCCGTCGGCGTGGACGTGAACCGGCTCGGCCTGATGGCTGTCAATGGCCAGCTCAAAAGCACGGCTGAATATATCCAGGCAACCAGCCGCGTGGGCCGCGTGTTCCCTGGCCTCGTCTGCACGGTTCTCACATGGTCGCGCCCCCGCGATCTTTCGCATTACGAAAGTTTCGAGCATTACCATGCGACATTTTACAAGCATGTCGAAGCGCAATCGGTAACCCCGTTTGCACCGCGTGCGATGGACCGGGGATTGACAGGAGCGATGGTTAGCTTGCTGCGCCTATCGGACGACGCTCTGAGCCCGAATCTTGGTGCTGGCGAAATGAAGACCGTTGGCAATGCCGAGGCCAAGAACGCAAAAACGTCCATCTCGGATCGGGCATGGAAAGTCACCGATAAGGCAAGTGTCAAAACTGCGGCCGAGGGGATGCTTGCGGATCGCATTGACCTCTGGGTCAAGGAAGCGACCAAGGCAGGGCGCAAACTTGGCTACGAAACCGAATGGGGCAAGGGCGACGTGGTCGCTCTACTCAGGAAACCTGGATTGCAAAGGTGGCATGAACTGACAGCTCCGATGTCCATGCGCGAGGTTGAGCCGGGGGTGAATCTTATCATGGATGACGCCAAGCTTGATGACGGCCCAGCGTGGCAACCTCGCAAGGTTGTGAAAACGGAGGAAAACGAATGAGCAATATACCTGTAGGCGAGGTCAGACCCAGCCAGCTTTTATGGACCTATGGCCCCGGCGCATTGATTGATCTTCCGAACATATCCGTGCTGACGATGGGGCTGGACCGTTGGGATCAATCCCGGTGTCTTCCCGTTGAGGAAGCCCGCCTGCTGGATGCTGTACGGCGGGTGCTGGGGCCGCAAGTCGAACGGCTTCGCATGCCGCCCATCAAGCCTGACGACAACGAGGACAAACTGTCTGCCGAGGCTCGTATCGGAGTGCCAGTGCGTCCCTTCCCTCGATGGCTGCGTTGCGTGCGCTGTGGCACTCTCGCCGAGTTCGATTCGGGGCTTTTTACAATCAAACAAAATCCGTATCGCCCCGAGGACACGCGCTTCATCCATAAGAACTGTGAAAAAAAGGGAGAATCCGACGCTGTTCCCGCCCGTTTTCTGCTGGCCTGTCGTGATGGTCATTTGGATGATTTTCCCTGGCGCTATTATCTCCACGAGGGACAAGGGGCTCCGGACTGCAAAGGCACGTTGAGGTTTTTCGAGCAGGGCGCTTCGCTCCAGACTGAGAACCTTTGGGTGAAATGCGATGGCTGTGCTGTGCCAGCCAGGAGTTTGGTGCATGCTTTTGGTCGCGAGGCGGAAAAGAATCTTCCCGCCTGTCGAGGACGCCACCCACACCTCAACACCTTTGACGAGGGCTGTGAGGAGAGGCCGCACGCGGTATTGCTTGGCTCCACCAACAGTTGGTTTTCCATCAGCTTGTCCGTGCTGGCTATTCCGCAAGGCAAAGACCAGTTGGGCCAGTTGATTGAGGATGGCTGGACCTATTTCTCCGATGTAGAGTCGGAGGGCGAAGCGAAGACGGTACTCAAAACTCTCTCCAAGACCGGCGCTCTTCCGGGCATCGATGCTTTCACCCCGGAACAGGTCTGGAAAGCTATCGAGGTGAAGAGAAATGGATCGGATAAGGAGACGCCGAAAGAAACCGACATCAAACGCCCCGAGTGGCGTGTATTTACCGATCCGTCTGCCCCAAACGATTGGCCCTATTTCCTGACATCCAAGGCGGCAGTGCCCGCCGAAGTGCCAGGCATGTTTCGCGATATTCTCTTGCTTCAACGTCTCCGCGAAGTCAACGCCCTGATCGGCTTCACGCGCGTCGAAGCCCCAGAGGAATCAGACGACCCGGACGAGCGTCCACCGATGGCGTCGCTCTGCCGATCAAGCCCCACCTGGGTGCCCGCGTCCGATGTTCACGGTGAAGGTATCTTCATCCGTTTCAACGAAGATGTGATTAAAGCTTGGGAAGCACTTGCATCAGTTCAAGGACGCGATGATAAGCTGAAGGTTGGACATCGCGGCTGGCGAAACGCCAGACAACTTGATCCTGAAAAGGGTTACCCCGGCATTCGTTACGCGATGCTCCATACATTCGCGCATTTGCTGATTCGCGAACTCGCTCTGGAATGTGGTTACAATGCGGCCAGCATCCGTGAGCGGATTTACGCTGACAGCGTCCCCGAAGATCCGATGGCGGGTGTGCTCCTTTACACGGCGGCAGCCGATTCGGACGGCACATTGGGTGGCTTGGTGGAGTTGGGGAAACCCGAAAACCTCGGTCGGTTGATAATACAAGCATTGCGGCGCTCCACGGTTTGCGCTTCCGATCCACTCTGCTCCGAGCACAACCCCGTGACCGACCGTACGCTTCACGGCGCGTCTTGCCACGCGTGCGTATTCGTGGCTGAGACATCTTGCGAGCGTGGTAACCGATACCTTGATCGCGCGCTCCTTGTGCCCACCTTCGACTGCGCCGATGCAGCCATCTTCCCATCTGACCTATGGCAATGAAGCCGTTGAACGATGTCGTCGCTCGGATAGCTCTGGAAGTTCATCCTGAGCGAATCGACGCAATTTGTTCCGCCCTTGGCGCAAAAACGGAAGGCAATATATTCGATGTGGTGAGAGATGCCATGGGTGGCTCCTTCTCTCCGCGTCTCACGGAAAGCTTTGCGAGTGCCTTGAAGGCGAACCCAGAGGTTTCCGCCGAACAACTATCTGCGATGTTTCGCGCCTCGTCAGCCACTGCGGCTCTTGTCGCGGGCACATCCTCGGTCGAGTTGGTCTGGACCGGCCCCGCAACAGAATTGGTGTCCATTCGGCACACCGCCCAAGTTCTGACCGGTCTCATCGACGAAGCGCGTGAACGCCTGTTTCTCGTGAGCTTCGTTGCATACAACGTGAACAGCATTGTCGCTGCTCTGCAACGCGCCATTGAGCGCGGGGTGCAGGTCAGCGTGCTAATCGAGCAATCGAAGGAGCATGGCGGAACCGTGACCGTCGATTCCATCGCGATGTTGAAACGAAATCTAACACGCGCACACATTTACCAATGGGACAAGACCGCAGGGAATACGGGCTCGGTTGCATCGGTTCACGCAAAGTGTGCAGTTGCCGATGGCACCGTCGCCTTTGTGACCAGCGCCAATCTGAGCGAAGCCGCCATGGAGCGGAACATGGAACTTGGAATTCTCGTTCGTGGCGGGACTGTTCCAAACCAGCTTGATCGGCACCTTCATGCGTTGATCACGACGAGGCAACTCACGTCGGTTTGATGGATACGGTTTCTCCCCAAGTCCGTTCACGTATCATGGCCAGTGTCGGGACAAAAAACACAGGCCCGGAGTTGCTCTTGAGAAAAGCGCTTCATGGCCTTGGCCTCCCCATACGCGAAGTCTTCACGGCTCTCCTGACATAGTGCTCCCCAAATTCAAGGCCGTGATTTTCGTTCACGGCTGCTTCTGGCACTCCCACGGCTGCCGCCTTTCCACAGTTCCAACGACACGCAAAGAATTCTGGCAAAAAAAGTTTCAAGAGAACATTGATCGGGATCGTCGCAACTTGCAGAAGCTTGTAGCCTCTGGCTGGCGAGTCGCCATCGTCTGGCAATGTGCTCTAAAATCCTGCCAAGAACCCGCACCAGCAGTAGCTGCCAGGATTCACCGATGGATCAATGGGCGGACGGAATACATTGAGGTGCCCAACCTGTATCTCAAGAAACGATTCCAACGACTTTCGCATTAGTTTTGGACATTTACGGCAAGAACCTCGTCATTGCCAACATTGTCGTACGATCTCTTTTGCATTTTCAATGCATATCGTTTCCAAAATCTCTGGACAAGCAAATCTGCCACCGAAATCGTCGCCGTGATCCACGACATCGCGCTGCTCTTCGACGCCACCAACTGTAACCCAAACGGCGACCCTGATACGGCAACATGCCACGTCTCCATTCGGACATCCGCCCGTGCCGGGATGCGCCTGGTTGGTCTTAATCCTAATTGATAAATGGGTGGCTTACGCTCGCGGTTTGCACGACACAAAAGAACCTTTTGGGTGGTGATTTTGAGACGCAATTTACCTTCGCTCAAACCTGACTGAAGAGGTCAAGGGTGTGCCGTCAGCCATGTTGGTGATCAGCTTGCCAGCCTCCGCCGATGGGGGCGCTGGAGTGTCGCCTACCAGAGACGCGAACGATGAAGAGGTCGGCGGTGTGCGTGGTCGGATGGCGTTAGCTGCACTTCGAAATGTGGTCAGTCGGGTGGCGGCGGCATGGCGTCCAGCCAATGCGGAAGAGAGTTTCGAGATCGTCAGGCGACGGTTATTCCAGCCGTTGCCGGAACCGAATTACCCGTCCCGCGACAACACAGCCAAAGCGTTTTGCGATCTGTACCGAAGCAACCACCAAGAGTTTCCTTCCGAGTGTCGCGAGGTTGATTACGAGCGAAAACTCAAAGCGGCCTATCCAATTCACCCGGAGATTTTCGAGCGACTTTACCAAGATTGGTCGGGGCTGGTGAAGTTTCAGCGCACACGCGGCGTGTTGAGATTGATGGCCGCAGTCATCCACCAGTTGTGGGAGAGCAATGACCGGAGCCCGCTAATTTTGCCGGCGAGCATCCCGCTCGACGATCCGGGAATCGTGTCCCAACTCACCGGATACCTGCCCGGAGGGTGGGAGACTGTGATCGAAAAAGACGTGGATGGAGCAGATGCGTTGCCACGTAAATTGGACGCCGAAAAGCCGAACTTGGGACGATTTCATGCCAGCCTGCGTGTTGCTCGAACTCTGTTCCTTGGGGCGGCTCCGGTACCCGGCGCGGCGAATCGAGGCGAGGAAGATCGTCGAATAAAACTGGGATGTGTTTTGCCCGGCGAGGCTCCGGCGGTTTTCGGCGATGCGCTACGGCATTTGGCGCAGGCCGCAACCTACCTTTATCAGGACAACACATGCTACTGGCGAGTGGAGACATTCGGTTTCGCGGAAGCTTTTGACGAAGCTGGCGTTCGTTATCTGGGGTTACGCGGCGGTCAGGTGCTGGCGTTTGGGCCGGATGCGGTCGGGCTTCTGGTGAGGAGTTCGGTAGCCGATTTGCAACTCGAAGCAGATCTCCCGAAGTCGCAATTGCAGGTGCCCGGATCGGCGAAACCACTGGTGAATTCCATTGAATCAACCGTTGGCGGGAAGTCGTCAACATCATCAAGTGAGGGTAGCCCAGCACTGGAAAACTCCAACCCGCCGACTCATTTTTTCGGTAGCGTGAAGGTCGATGCCGCAAGGATCAGCCGGGATGTCGGAACGATTGCGAATGAGATTATTCAGCACCTGGCCAGCCTCCCAAACAGTGAGATCGTGATAACCGTGGAGATTCAGGCGAGGGTTTCGTCGGGAGTTCCTGAGCACATTGTGCGCACCGTTTCGGAGAATTGCCGAACATTGAAATTCACCAGCCAAGGGTTCGAAAAGGAATGAGAGCATAAGACTCGATGCGTCCACACATGTATGCCGATTGCGGATTCCAGAACTCGTCGGGCGAAGGAAGTTACTGGTTTTGTTACTGGTTTTGAACGAGATGGATAACTGAATTTGAGCAATAGTTTTTGCGCGTTCGTGGATGTGCGATTTGTTCTTGCAACAGTTTTTTGGATGAAATGGTAAGCCAGAACCGTATTCAATTCCAGCGGATCAGAACGGATTAATTATGTGGTGCGATGCCAATTTGATACACGAGTATGCACATCGTGTTTAGGACAATTCGTTTTCAAAAGGTAAAGATTCTTGCTTCCACAGAATCAAAACCATAGTGCAACGGATGGTTTTGCAATCATCCAATGGGCGAACGAGAATGTTCTCTCGGTTCGTTGTCAGATACCAAACGGCAGGGCTTGGTACATCTCGCGCATTAATTCGGGGTGCGAATGCTGGACAGGATTTGAGGGTAATTCGTGAAGCGATTAAGACAAGACTCAAACAGATTTATCGCCGCAATTAACTAAGGAAGGAATTGCGGCAATTTGGTTCTTTGAGGCGCAGATTGTAATATCCCGGAAGATCTGGCGCTACGCTGTTGGTTGATAGCGAGCAGTGCCTTTACGTTTAGTTAAGCAATGTTCAACTGAGATGCCCAAGACCTTGAGTTTCGTGCGCCACACTATTTGCCGCTCTATGTTCCAGAAAGCGGTGTGGTAGCCTCGTCAAGAGGGAGGGCAACATGACGTTTTGATTCGGTTTATGGCATTGCAACGCCCAACTTAACGCAACACATTGCTTAACAATGTGTTGCGAAACTCCACACCAAATGCTGTGGACGAAAATGCAATTTTCGTACCATTTGGTTAGCCTTTTAGGCTAACAAGAGTCGCAGGCGACCATCTTGCCACATCTCCATGGTACTTTTTCGAAGGCGTCCCAAGACGCCGAGAAAAATGGATTTTGGGTTATATCCTCGGAAACAATGGGAGAATTCCATTGTTTCCCACATGTAATGTGGTTGGG